>JBJMKN010000011.1:0-49727 GCA_045805765.1 Solirubrobacterales bacterium | reverse complement strand
CTGCCGCAGCCAGGTCATCTTCTCGCGTTCGGGGTCGGCGCTGTGGGTCTCGCCCTCTTTGTAGGCGACGTGGGCGGCGATCCCGTACTCGGCCAGCTTGTGCATCTCCTCGGTCCGAATCTGGATCTCCAGCGGTTTGCCCTCCGGCCCGATCACGGTCGTGTGCAGCGCCTGGTACATGTTCGCCTTCGGCATCGCGACCCAGTCCTTGAAGCGGCCGGGCAGCGGCTTCCAGAGTGAGTGGATGACGCCAATCGCGCCGTAGCAGTCTTTGACCGAGTGGACGATCACCCGCATCGCCGTCAGGTCGAAGATCTCGTTGAACTCGCGGCCCTTCTTCGCCATCTTCGTGTAGATCGAGTAGAAGTGCTTGGCGCGGCCGGAGATCTCGGCCTCGATCCCGACCTGCTCCAGCTCGTGGGCGAGGAACTCACCGGCGTCGGTGACGTAGTTCTCGCGCTCGTCGCGCTGCTGGGCGACCAGTTGTTTGATTTCCGCGTACTTGCGCGGGTGCAGGGTCGCGAAGGCGAGGTCCTCGAGCTCCCATTTGATCGCGTGGATCCCGAGCCGGTGCGCCAGCGGCGCGTAGATCTCCAGCGTCTCGTGGGACTTCAGCGTCTGTTTCTGCTTCGGCAGGGCGCCGAGCGTGCGCATGTTGTGGAGGCGGTCGGCCAGCTTGATCAGGATCACCCTGACGTCGGTGGCCATCGCCACCATCATCTTCCGGTAGTTCTCGGCCTGCCGCTCGTCGCGGCTCTCGAAGGTGATCCCGGTCAGCTTGGTGACGCCGTCGACGAGCTGGGCGATCTCCTCGCCGAACTCCTCGCGGATCTCCTCCAGGCTGGCCGTGGTGTCCTCGACGGTGTCGTGGAGGAGCGCCGCGCAGAGCGTCTCGGTGTCGAGCCGCATGCCGGCGCAGATCTGGGCGACTCCCACCGGGTGGGTGATGAACTCGTCGCCGGAGTAGCGGCGCTGGTCGGCGTGGCGGTCGCAGGCGAAGTCGAAGGCGCGCTCGACCTTGGCACGGTCGATCGTCGCCACCGCGAGGGCGGTGCCGCCGCCGGCCCCGTTGCCGTTGCCCGCTTCGGTCGCAGCCGAGTCGAACTCCTCGATCACCGCGAAGAGATCGGCGAGGAGCTCCTTGTGCGCTACTGCAGTTTCGGTCTCGCGAGAAATCGCTGGGCCTCCGAAAGTCTTTCGTCGTAAGCACGGAAGGCAGCTGAACGCTGCAAGTCCGTCCTCACTGAGGATACGACCCGGACGACCCCAGCGCCGCCTTCCGGCGATCCCTGGAGAAGCCCGAGCTCCCGGAGGACGCGGAAGCGGCGCGCCGCAGCCTCGGGGCAGAGCGGGTGGTCGCCTGCCCCGGCCAGCGCTTCGCGCAGGCGCCGTCCGTGGGAGTCGCCGGTCTGCCGCAGCGCCCGGTAGGTCGCCGCCACCCCCTCCCGCGTCGCCCATTGCTCGGCCAGGGCTTTGCCCGCGAACTCGGTCTCGGCATCGGTCCAGAGCGCATGCAGGAACCCGGGCGCCTGCTCCCACGGAAGGCCCGCCAGGGCCTCGTCGGCCTCGGTTCGCGGCGGATCGACCAGGACGACATGCTCGAAGGCGCCGGCGATCTCCGGAACGCGCTCCAGAGCCGCGAAGTCGGTAAGCGCCAGCCCGGCGGCGGCCCGACCGCGCAAGCGCGCGATCTCCTCGTCGCCGCAGCGGTGGCAGGCGATCAGCGCCGCGCCGCCGTTGAACCGCGCCAGCCCGGTCGCCCCGTTCGCCAGCGCCGCCCGCCGCGAAGCATCGGCGCAGACGGCCAGCACAGCCGCCCCGCTCGACACCAGCTCCGCGATAGCCACCGTGGCCGGCGTCCCAATACCGACCAGTCGCCGCTCCCGCTCGCGAGTCCGCGAAAAAGCATCTTGGAGATGACTTTTCGCGGACTCGACGCTTAGGTCCGCATGTAACTCAGCTTCGAAGCGCGACCACCAATCCGCTTCCTCGCAAGAGCAAGAGTGCGGGAGAACCGGTTCCTCCGCCTCGGGCTCCTCCAGCGAGTGGAGCTCGCGCAGCACGACTCGCGGCTCGACCGAGCCGTTCCAGTGGTTGACCTCGAGGCGGATAGAGGCATCGAGCAGGTCCTCGTCCTCGACGCCGAGGCTGGCACGGCCGAAGGCGACGCCGAGCGCCCGATGCGAGCCGCTGTGGAGGCTGAAGCGAGCGTGCTTGCCCTCCCCCATCGACCGCACGTCGCTGACCCGCGCCGCCGGCACCAGCAGTCGCACCCCCGGGTTGCCCATCCCGAACGGGGCGAGCTGCCGCAGTTCTTCGGCCAGCTCGAGGCCGAGGCCGACGCCGCCGACCATCGCGTCGACCTTTTCGGCCCGGTGAAGGTCCTCCTCGCTCAGGACTTCGTTCGCATGGGCGGCGAAAGCCCTCTGGAACGCCTCGACGTTCTCGGCGCGGATCTGGAGCCCCGCAGCCGCCCGGTGGCCGCCGAAGCCCTCGAGGTGCTCCGCGCACGCCTCCAGCGCCGCCAGCAGGTCGAAGCCCGGGATGCTGCGCCCGGAGCCGCGCCCGTTCCCGTCTTCGTCCAGCGAGACGACGACGACCGGCCGGTGATGCCGCTCGACCAGCCGCGAGGCGACGATCCCGACCACGCCCGGGTGCCAGTCCTCGCCCGCCAGCACCAGCCCCCGCGCCTCCTTCAAGTCCTCGGGCAGATCCCGCAGCGCCGCCTCGGCGGCCGCGTCCACCTCCCGCTCGGTCGCCCGTCGTTCCGAGTTCGCCTTGCTCAGCTCGATCGCGATCGTCTCGGCCCGCTCCGGATCCTCGGTCAGGAACAGCTCCACCCCGGCATCGGCCCGGTAGAGCCGGCCGGCGGCATTGATCCTCGGTGCCAACCGGAAACCCAGGTCTCCCTCATCCAACCGCTCCGGGTCGCATTTGGCGACCTCGAGCAGCGCCTTGATCCCAGGCCGCCGAGCTCGCCTGATCTCAGCAAGCCCTTTTCGAACAAGACACCGGTTCTCCCCCACCAGCGGCACCACATCGGCCACCGTCGCCAGGGCCACAAGATCGAGATCAACCGCGACGGCTTCGGCGGAACGGGGGAGGGACTCGCCGGACCCTCCCCGCTGTTGTCCGCCGAGTCCCTCCCCCGTTTCCCTCAGCGCACAACAAAGCTTCCAAGCCACGGCGGTCCCACACAAAGAAGCGAACGGGTAGCCGCTCACTTCCGGATGCAGGATCAGGCAGTCCGGGAGCGCCTCGGCCTGCTGATGGTGATCGGTGACGATCACCTCCATCCCCAAGCCCTTCGCCAGGCTCACCTCCTCGACCGAGGTGATCCCGCAATCCACCGTCAGGAGCAGCTGGGTGCCCCGCTCGCCGAGGCGCCGCACGTTCTTCTCGGAGAGGCCGTAACCGTCCTCGAGCCGGTTGGGGATGAACCAATCGCAATCTGCCCCGAGACCGCGCAGGGTCGAGACCATCAGGGTCGTCGCGCAGACCCCGTCGACGTCGAAGTCGCCGTGGACGGTGATCCGGTGGCCGGCGGCTATTGCCGCCCGCACCTGCTCGACCGCCGCGTCCATTCCCGCGAACGCCTCCGGGGGGTGAGTCTCTTCGGCGGCGAGGAAGGAGCGGGCCTCCTCGGGCGTCCGATACCCACGTCTGACCAGCGTCACCGCGACCGGGTCGCTCAACCCGAGCTCCTCGACCAGGGCCCGCGCCTCCGCGTAGGAGTACGGCTCTACGGCGAATGGACTGGCGGTATCCGGCACGCTTTCAGGCTAGGCAGCGAAGCGGCGGAAAGCGACGGCCGGAGTCGCCGAGAATGCGGGAAAAGGCGGGAACCGCTCAGTCGATGCGCTCTTCAGAGCGCATGCCGATCGCGTAGACGACTGCCAGCCCGATCAACGTCCCTGGCACCGAGATCAGCGCGGTCGAGAGGTCGGTGTCGCCGAGGTCTTTGCCGCTTGCCTCCTGAACGATCATCCCGAAGACGATCGACCCGATCACGGCGCCGAGGAAGGCGCCGACGATGCCCTGCCAGAAGCGATCGGGCACGAAGACGGTGAAGTGCCAGAGAGCGATGCCCATCATGAAGAAGACGACCAGTGCCATTCCCTTAACGCCTCCCGTGTTTGCGTCGCGCCTGGCGGCGGGCCCGGCGCTCGGCGTTGCGCTCACGGCGCTCGGCCGAGGCCTCGGCCGCGGCGTCGGCGTCGCCGTTGGCGCGCGAGCCGCTGCGGCCTCCGTTGCCTGAATCATCGATCCGCTCCGCGGTTGCGACCGCTCCCGCGGCCGGCTCGGCTTCCGGCGCCTCGACCTCGGTCGCCGTCCCCGCTTCGGCTTCGTCGTCGCGGCTCAGCTTCGCCATCTCGATGTCGTCGGCGTACGCTGGCACGCGGCCTCCCTCGACTTCGGCGATCCGCAGGCGACGGCGGACGAAGCCCGGCTCGCGTTCCTTCCAGGCGGTCAGCACGGGCGAGGCGATGAAGATCGACGAGTAGGTCCCGGAGGCGATCCCGACCAGCATCGCGAAGGCGAAGTCCTGGAGCGTGGCGCCGCCGAAGACCATCAGCGAGAGGACGCCGAGGAGGGTCGAGAAGCTGGTCGCCAGCGACCTGGTCAGGACCTCGCTCATCGAGCGGTTGACGATCTGCGAGAAGGCCGCCCGCGGCATCCGCGGCACGTTCTCGCGGATCCGGTCGAAGACGATGATCGTGTCGTAGATCGAGTAACCCAAGATCGTCAGGAAGGCGGCGACCGTTCCGCTGCTCACCTCTTTTCCGGTCAGCGAGTAGACGCCGGCGGTGATGAGGATGTCGTGGAAGATCGCGATCAGGACCGGGACGGCGAACTTCGGGTCGAACCGCAGCGCCACGTAGCCACAGATCACCAGCAGCGAGAAGATCAGGGCCTTGAGAGCGCTGTCGGCGACCTGCTGGCCGAAGGTCGGGCCGACGCTGGTGCTCTCGAAGCCCTCGTCGACGACGCCGAACTTGTCGATGAGGGCCGATTCAGCCTCGCGGACTTCGCCCGGCTTAAGCTCGTGGGACTGGATCTGGAAGACGTTGCTGCCGAAGTTGGGGTCGTCGACCTGCTGGACCTCCTCGCCGTTGATCCCCGCTTCCTCGAGGGCGTCGCGCACGCCTTCCTCGTCGGTCGGCTGCTGCAGCGCCGCGGTTATCCGGGTGCCCGACTCGAAGTCGATGCCGAAGTTGAGCTGCTTGGTCGCCAGGGCGAAGCCCCCGATCAGCAGGATCACGCCCGAGATCGAGAAGAACCAGCGGCTCGCGCCCATGAAGTCGAAGTGCCATTTCCTCCCCTCGCCACCGGCGCCGAGGGCGCTCGGCGAGCGCAGCAGCCGCGAGCGGCTCATGCTGATCAGGAGCGCCTGGGTGAACACCACCGCGGTCAGCAGGGAGACGATCGTGCCGACCCCGAGGGTGAAGGCGAAGCCCTTGACGCCCGCCGTCGCCAGGACGAAGAGGATGAAGGCGGTCAGCAGGGTGACGACGTTGGCGTCGATGATCGTGCTGATCCCGCGTTTGTAGCCAGCGGCGATCGCGCTCGACATCGAGCGCCCAGCCCGCACCTCCTCCTTTATTCGCTCGAAGATGACGATGTTCGAGTCGGCGGCCACGCCTATGGTCAGGACCAGCCCGGCGATGCCCGGCAGGGTGAGGGTGATCGGGATCAGGTCGATCAGGGCGAAGAAGATCACCGCGTAGGCGCCGAGGGCGATCGAGGCGATCAGGCCGAGGAAGCGGTAGTAGAGGAGCAGGAAGAGGATCACCAGCGCCAGGCCGATGATTCCGGCTTTGATGCCCTGGTCGAGCGCTTCGCTGCCGAGGGTCGCCGAGACCTGGGTCTGGCTGATCAGTTTGAGGCTGATCGGCAGGGCGCCGATCTGCAGGGTCGTCGCCAGGTCCTGCGCCTCGTTAACGCTGCTGAACCCTCCCGAGATCTGGGCCCCGGTGCGGCCGTCGATCCCGTCGGGGTTTTCGGCGAAGTTGATGATCGGCCGGGTTTTGACTTCGTTGTCGAGGATGACGGCGAAGTGCCCCGAGAGCTGTTCGGCTTCGGGCCCCCCGACCGGGCCGATCGCCTGCGCCTGGCCGCGCTGGGCGATCTTCCGGGTCACTTCCTGGAAGGCGTCGCGGCCGTCGTCGGTGAAGCCGAAGGAGACCACCGGTTCGTTCGCCGGGCCGTAGGTCTGTTCGGGGTCGGTGATGTCGTTGCCGCTGAGCGCCGGTTCGTCTTTGAGCGCGTACCAGCCGGGCTCTGAGTCTTCGATCACCTGCCCGGATTCGTCGACCGGAAGTTCAGAGACGAGGACGGTGCCCGCCGGGACTTCGACGACGATCCCGTCCTTGGACCGTTTCTTCCCGGTGGCGCTGATGTAGAGGTCCTTTTTCGCCAGCTCCGGCCCGGCGATCAGCTCGTGCGGCTCGGCCTTCTCGAAGAGGTAGTAGCGGGGCTTGGCGACGGAGCAGTTCTCGCAGTTCTCGACCGGCGGCTGTTCGGCGGCCAGCTCCGCGGCTTCGTAGGCGGTCGGGTAGGCGCCGGAGAAGATCAGCCGTTTGACCTCTTCTTTGGCCGTGTTGCGGCCCGCGTCCACCCAGCGTTTTTCCGAGTCTTTCAGCGGCCCTTCCGGCGGCTGGACGCCGGGTTTGCCCCCGATCGCTTTCTCCGGCCCGATCAGGTTCGGCTCCCAGTCGTAGTAGTAGAGCTGGGCCGTGGTCCCCACCTGCTCGGCGGCGCGGCGAGCGTCGGTGACGCCGGGGAGGCTGACCGTGACCCCATCGGCTCCCAGGCGCGCTACCTCGGGCTCGGAGACGCCGAGTTTGTTGATCCGCTGTTCGATGATCGAGATCGACTTTTCGATGTCTTCGCCGGAGACTTCGTTGCTCGTCCCGGTCGGCTGGCCCTGGTAGACGAGCTCCAGCCCCCCCTGCAGGTCGAGGCCGAGCTTCGTTTCCTTCTCGGCGATGACGAGGCCGGAGATCGCGACGAGGGCGAGGACGAAGAGCAGGACGAAGAGGTTGCGGCGGCGGGAGCTCATCGGCCCCTAGCCCTCCGGGGTGAGGACGAGGAGGAGGCCGCCGTCGTCGTCGTAGGCGGGGAAGACGTCGGCGACCGCGCGCGCTGGCAGGTCGCCCTCGGCGTTCACGGCGACCCGCTTGCCCAGCGAGCGGACGCCCCACTCGAGCGAGGTCTCGATCGGGTCGCTGACCCCGTCGCCGTCGGTGTCGCCCTCCTTGCCGCCGTCGCCGCGGTCGATCCAGTCGAGCCCGAGGACCTCGCGCACCGGCCGGCCGATCACGTCCTCGTCGGTCAGCCCGGTCAGCTCGAAGCTGCCTTTGCCGGCGTCGATCACGCGTTCCTGCTTGTCACAGACGAAAAAGGCAGCATTGGGAGCCGGATAATAATCGTCGAGTAATTCGAAGACAAAACCGAAGCCGCATTTCGAGCAGCCCTTGGGACGGGTGCTGAACCCTGCGGTCCGCTCCCCGCTCACCTCCCGGTGTCCGCAATTCGGACAGATGAAAAACGGCATATTCGACAGGCTAGCGGGAGGGTCTCAAAAGAGGCTGGCCGCACCTTCGGGCGCGGGCACCCCGAGATGGTCGAAGGCGCGCTGGGTGAGGACGCGGCCGCGCGGGGTCCGCTTCAGCAAGCCCTGCTGGAGCAGATATGGCTCGAGCACGTCCTCGATCGTGTCCTGCTCCTCGCCGATCGCGACCGCCAGGGTCGAGAGGCCGACGGGGCCGCCGGCGAACTTGGTCGCGATCGTCTCCAGGAGGGCGCGGTCGCTGCGGTCGAGGCCGCCGGCGTCGACCTCCAGCATCTCCAGCGCGTCGGCCGCCTCGCCGGCGCCGATCCGGCCGCTGCCCTTGACCTGGGCGAAGTCGCGCACCCGCTTGAGGAGCCGGTTGGCGACGCGCGGCGTCCCCCGCGAACGGGAGGCGATCGTCTCCGCCCCGGCGGGATCGATGTCGACCCCGAGGATCCCCGCCGAGCGCTCGATGATCAGCGCCAGGTGCTCGGCCTCGTAGTACTCGAGCCGGTGGGAGACGCCGAAGCGGTCGCGCAGCGGGGTCGTCAGCAGGCCCGATCGAGTCGTCGCCCCGATCAGGGTGAAGGGCGGCAGCGGCAGGGTCACCGTCCGCGCCCCCGCTCCCTGCCCCAGCACCACCGGCAGCTCCCCGTCCTCCATCGCCGGGTAGAGGGTCTCCTCGACCGCCCGTCCGAGCCGGTGGATCTCGTCGATGAAGAAGACGCTGCCCGGCTCCAGCGCGGTGAGGAAGGAGGCGACGTCGGCCTTGCGCTCGAGCGCCGGCCCCGCCGTCTGCACCATCGGCACGCCGAGCTCGGCGGCGACGATGTGGGCGAGCGAGGTCTTGCCCAGGCCAGGGGGCCCGGCGAGGAGGACGTGGTCCAGCGGCTCGCCGCGGCCCTTCGCCGCCTCGATGAAGATCGCCAGCTGGTCGGTCACCTGCTGCTGGTTGACGAAGTCCGCCAGCGTCGGCGGCCGCAGCGAGCGGTCGAGGTCCTCCTCGGGGGCCTCGGCGCGGGCGTCGTGGACCTTGACCTCGGCGTCGACCGGCACCGGGTCACCGTCGATGCCGGGGGTCCGTATCCGGTTGCCGATGATGTCCCCCTGCTCGCTCACGCGGCGTTCCTCGAAGTCCCAGCCTTGCGCAGCGCCGCCGCGACCAGATCCTGGGCCTCGCGGCCCTCGACGCCGTCGAGCAGCTGCTCGGCCTCGAGCGGCGCGTAGCCGAGGTTGACCAGCCCGTCGCGAGCAAGCGCCCGGGCGTCCCCCTGCTCGGCGGCGGCGACCGCTACCTCTTCCTCCAAGGTGCCGGCCACCTTCTCCTTCAGCTCGACGATGATCCGCTCCGCCGTCCGCTTGCCGATCCCGGGCACGGCCTGGAACCGTTTCGCGTCGCCCGCGGCGATCGCGCGGAGGAGGTCGCGGTGGGTGCCGCCGGAGAGGGTCGCGATCGCGACCTTCGGGCCGACGCCGCTGACGGTGATCAAGAGGCGGAAGAGGTCGCGCTCCTCCTCGGAGGAGAAGCCGTAGAGCGAGAGTGAGTCCTCGCGGGCGATCAGCTCGGCGTGGAGGAAGGCCTCACGGCCCGTCGCCGGCACCGCTTTCAGCGTCTCCGAGGAGACCGCGAGCCGGTAGCCGACGCCGCCGGCGTCGACGACGACGTGGTCGGGCCGCCTCACCATCACCTCGCCCCGCACCGCGGCGATCATCCGGCGACCCGCTCCCCGGGCGCCGGAACAGCCTCTCTTGCCACCGCGACCGCCGCTCGGTGACCGGCGGCGCCGCCGTGACAGATCGCCACCGCAAGGGCGTCGGCGGCGTGGTCGGGGCTCGGCGGCTCGGGCAGCCCGAGCAGGGTTCCGACCATGCGCTGAACCTGTTTCTTGCCGGCGCCGCCGGAGCCGCAGACGGCCATCTTGATCGCCTGCGGGGTGTAGGCGAAGCAGCCGACGCCGTGCTCGGCCGCGGCGAGCATCGCCACGCCGCTGGCCTGCCCGACGGCCATCGCCGAGCGCACGTTCTTGCCGAAGAAGACCTCCTCGATCGCCATCGCCTTCGGCTCGTGCCAGGCGATCAGCTCCTTCAAAGACCGGTGAATCCGCTCCAGACGTCGCTCCATTGGCAGATCGGGCGTGGTTTCGACCACACCTCCGTCGAGGGCGACCATGTGGTTACCCTCGACGCGAACCACGCCGAAGCCGAGGTTTGCCGCCCCAGGGTCGATTCCGATCACCACCTGCACAGGTAGTGATTCTCGGAATCGGGTCGGATGCCTCCTACGCAGCCAGCTTCTCGAGGACGTCGGCTGGGATGTCGAAGTTGGCGTATACCTCGTCGACGTCGTCCTGGTCGCCGAGCGAGTCGAGCAGCTTCAGGACCCGCTCGGCGTCGTGGCCCTTCACTTCGACGCTGCTTTTCGGCTCCGTGATCAGCCCTGCCGACTCGACCTCGATCCCTTCGCCCTCGACGGCTTCGCGCACCGCGGTCAGGTCCGTGGGCTCGCAGATCACCCGCAGCTTGCCGTCGTCCTCGCGGACGTCTTCGGCGCCGGCGTCGATCGCGCCGATCAGGTCGTCCTCCCCGTAGCGGCTGCCGTCGACCACGATCGCGCCCTTTTTCTCGAAGATCCAGGCGACCGAGCCCGGCTCGCCGAGGCTGCCGCCGTGTTTGGAGAAGGCGTGCCGGATCTCGGCGCTGGCGCGGTTGCGGTTGTCGGTCAGGGCCTCGACGAGGACGGCGACGCCGGCCGGGCCATATCCCTCGTAGACGATCCTTTCGATCGCGGCGCCGTCGCTCCCGGCTCCGGTGCCGACGTCGATCGCCTTCTGGATTTTGTCCTTCGGCATCGAGGCTTCTTTGGCCTTCTGGACCGCCGTCGCCAGGGTGGGGTTGCCGCCGATGTCGCCGCCCCCGTCCCGCGCCGCAACCGTGATCGCGCGCGCGAGCTTGCTGAAGAGCTTGCCGCGTTTCGCGTCGGCGGCGCCCTTCTTGTGTTTGATCGAGTGCCACTTGGAATGCCCGGACATCGCCTGGCATTCTATGAGTCACCCCATGGCAGTCAAAGAGAGAACCCACAGAGCGGGCCACGCGCTGGCCGCCGGCCTCGTCTTCGTCGCCATGCTGCTGGCGGCCTTCTCGCTCTGGACGGCGATTCCCCTCAGCTGGGTCTACATCGCCTCGAAGCTCTCCGAGACCCAGTTCCCGAGCGGCGGCCCCTATGCCGTGGTCGCGGTCGGGATCGTCGCCTCGATCCTCGTCGTCGCCTGGCTGATCGGCCGCCTCAACAACCTCTACATCCGCATCACCGGCACCAACCGCCTGGCGCCGATCCGCCCGAGCTGGCTGAAGAGCATGCGGGACACGACCCCGATGGCCAGCTCGGTGACGGTGGTCGAGGCGGTTTTGATGGCCTCGGTCATGCTCGCCGCCCTGGCCCTTACCCTTTGGTTCTTCTTCCTCGCCGGCTCACCCTTGCCGGATCAGTAACGTTCGTCACCGAAATTTTAAAGTTTCGTAGACCAAACGTTGCATTTGGTTTGGTAGCTTGCCATCATGGCCGTGATGGCAAGGGAAGAGTGGACCGCTTCAGATCTGAATCAGCTGAGCGCGCAGGTGGACGTCGGCTTCAAAGAGATGCGCACGGAATTCAAGGCAGTTCGAGGCGAGATCAAAGAAGAGATTCAGGCGGTCCGTGGCGAGATCAAGGAAGACGTTCAGGCAGTCCGAGGCGAGATCGGGCAGGTCCGCGCAGAGATGGTGCAACTCCGGAGCGACATGAATGCCTTCCACCGCTCCGTCATCCAGTTGGTCTGGGGAATCGTCGGCACCGTCTTCCTCGGCTTCATGGGAACGATCGCGGCGCTGTTCTCCCTCGTTTGATCAGACGACGAATCTCCCGTCTTCCTGCATGACGACGCCGTCGACTTCGAGCTTGCCGCCGAGGCGGAGGTCGCAGACGAGGTCGGTGTGGACGGCGGACTCGTTCTCGCCGCCGGACTCCGGGTAGCTGCCGCCGACCGCCATGTGGACGGTGCCGCCGATCTTCTCGTCGAGGAGGACCTCGCGGGTGCCGTTGGCGATCCCGTAGTTGGTGCCGATCCCGAGCTCCCCCAGCGTCCGCGCGCCCTCGTCGGTGTCGAGCAGCTTCAGCAGGTACTCCTCGCCGCGCTCGGCGGAGGCGTCGACGACCCTGCCGGCCTCGAAGCGGAGCTTGACGCCGGCGACCTCGCGGCCGCCGATCACCGCCGGCAGGTGAAAGCTGACTTCGCCCTCGACCGAGTCCTCGACCGGGCCGGTGAAGAACTCGCCGTCGGGCATGTTGTTGTCGCCGACGCAGGGGATGAACTTGCGGCCCGCGATGCCGAGCCGGATGTCCGTTCCGGGAGCAGTCACCCGCACCTCCTCGTGCCCCTCGATCCAGTCGGCCAGCCTGGTCGTCTCCTCCGAGGCGCGCTTCCAGGCGGTCAGCGGCTCCGGGTCGGTCGCCAGGCAGGCGCCGTAGTAGAAGTCTTCGTAGTCGGCCAGGCTCATCTCGGCCTCAGAGGCGTAGGCGCTGGTCGGGAAGAGCGTGTAGCACCAGCGGAACTCGCCTTCGGCGGCGCGCTTCATCGCCCGCGTCATCAGGTCGCCGGTGGCCGACTGGCGCAGCGTCTGGCGCTCCGGCGGGACCCCCGAGAGCTCCCGGGTGTTGGTGCTGGCGCCGACCGCGATCCGCACGTCGGCGTTGTCGACCATCCACTCGGCGAAGGGCGAGATCCACTGCAGCTGCTCGTCGGAGGCGTGCTTGAAGTAGGCCGCGACCTGGCCCTCGAGGGCGACGTTCAGCATCGCGTGCCCGCCGGCCTTCAGCACCTCCTCGTAGACCGCCAGGAGCAGGGGCGCCGCGGCGCTCTCACCGTCGATCGCGACGACGTCCCCCTCCTTCACCTTGGTCGAGTAGCCGACCAGGATCTTCGCCAGGTTCTGGACCCGCGGGTCGCCGCCGCTCATCGCCTTGCCTCCTCCCCGGCCCGTTCCCGGGCCGCCGTGGTCATCGCCATGAAGATCGCGTGGAAGCGGGGGTCGTCGGTCAGCTCCGGGTGGAAGGCGCAGGCGAGGACGCTGCCCTCCCGGATCGCGACCGGGTGGCCGTCGTAGGAGGCGAGCACCTCCACCCCCTCGCCTCGGCTCTCGATCCAGGGCGCGCGGATGAACACCGCCCGCAGCGGCTCGTCGCCGGCGCCCTCGACCTCGATGTCGGCCTCGAAGCTCTGCAGCTGGCGGCCGAAGGCGTTGCGCTTCGCGACCGCGTCGATGAAGCCGAGGTGCTCGGCGTCGCAGACGATCAAGCCGGCGCAGGTGCCGAGAATCGGCCGGCCCGCCTCGTGGTGGGCCCGCAACGCGGCCTCGAGCCCCACTGAGGAGATCTGCTTGCCGATCGTCGTGCTCTCGCCACCGGGGATGACGAGAGCGTCGAGCCCCTCCATCTCCGCCGGCGTCCGCACCTCGCGCGGCTCGGCGCCGAGCGCGCGCAGCGTCTTCGCATGGGCTTCGAAGTCGCCCTGGAGCGCGAGGACGCCGACCGTGAGGTCAGCCGCCACCTACGCTCCGCGGTTCTGCAGCAGGGCGTCCTCGGCGGCGAGGCCGGCGATCTCCAGCCCGGGCATCGCCTCGCCGAGGCCGATCGAGGCCGCGGCCACACGCTCGGGGTCGTTGTGGTGGGTCGTCGCCTCGACGATCGCCCGCGCCCGCCGCTGCGGATCGGAGCTCTTGAAGATCCCCGAGCCGACGAAGTTGCCCTCGGCGCCGAGCTGCATCATCAGCGCCGCGTCGGCGGGCGTCGCGATCCCACCGGCACAGAAGAGCGGCACCGGCAGGCGGCCGGCGGCGGCAACCTCCTGGACGACTTCCAGCGGCGCCTGGTGCTCTTTCGCTGCCGCGGCAAGCTCCTCAGGGCGCAGCTGCGCCAGCCGCTTGATGCCTGAGGTGATCTCGCGCATGTGGCGGACCGCCTCGACGACGTTGCCGGTCCCGGCCTCGCCCTTGGAGCGGATCATCGCCGCCCCCTCGCCGAGCCGCCGCAGCGCCTCGCCGAGGTTGGTGGCGCCGCAGACGAAAGGAACCTCGAAGGCGAGCTTGTCGATGTGATTGCGCTCGTCGGCCGGCGTCAGCACCTCGGACTCGTCGATGTAGTCGACCTCGAGCGCCTGCAAAACCTGGGCCTCGGCAAAGTGCCCGATCCGCGCCTTCGCCATCACCGGGATCGAGACCGCCTCCTGAATCCCTTTGATCATCGCCGGGTCGGACATCCGGGCGACGCCGCCGTCGCGGCGGATGTCGGCCGGGACCCGCTCCAGCGCCATCACCGCGACGGCGCCCGCCTCCTCGGCGATCTTTGCCTCCTCGGGGGTGACCACGTCCATGATCACCCCGCCTTTCAGCATCTCGGCGAGGCCGGTCTTCAGTCGAAACGTCGCGCGCTCAGTCATCGCATCCAGATTACCTGCCGGACGCGCGCGGGCGCTTCGCCTCTGCGGCAGAGGCTGTTACTTCAGTTTGTACGCGCGGATGCGGTCTTTGTGCGCGGCTTCGTCGCGGGCGTAGAGGCCGTGGGCCAGGCCCTGGACGAGGGCCATCAGCGCCGTGTGCGAGCGGTTGAAGCTGGGGCTGTTGGAGGAGAAGTAGAGAGTCAGCTCGGCGTGCTCCCCCACCTCCGACATCGTCGCGTCGGAGATCGCCAGGGTGCGGGCGCCCCGGTGCAGCGCCAGCTTCATCGCCCGCAGCAGCAGCGGGTGGGCGCGGCCGGCGGAGAGGGTGATGACGAGCGTGTTCTCGTCGATCCGGCCGAGGCGCTGAAGCGATTCGCCGCCGGTGCTGGCGACGATCTCGGCGCGGATGTCCAGCAGGCTGAGGGTGTGACGCAGGTAGCTGGCGAAGAACGCCATCTGGTCGACGCCGACGATGACGATGCGCTGCGCTTCGGCCAGCGCCGCGACCGAGGCGTTGACCTGGTCGGAGGTCAGCTTGCGCGCGGTTTCCTCGAGGTTCGCGTAGTCGGCGCTGAGCGATCCCTCCAGCTCGGAGTGGTCGAAGGAGAAGAGGGCGCCGCCGGCGGTCGCGCTCGCCGCGATCGTCGTCCGGTACTCCTCGATCGCTGCCTGCTGGAGCTCCGGGTAGCCCTCGAAGCCGAGGGCCTGGGAGAAGCGCACCACCGTCGAGGACGAGGTGCTCGCTCTCCTGGCCAGCTCCTCGGCGGTGAGGAAAGCAGCCTCGTCGAGGTGATCGACGATGTAGCGGGCGACATCCTTCTGGGAGCGCGAGAACTCTTCGAAACGCTCCTGGATGTAGTCGGAAAGGCTTTTGAGCTGGGGGGACTTCGTCGCGGTCTTGGTCACGGCGGTCCATTTCGCCGAACCTGGCGCTTTCCCTTCCGGGTTCTGGTTGGATTCGTCTTGCGATGACCCTGGAAGAGGCCCTGCGCCTCACCAACCGCAACATGATCGTCTTCGATCTCCTGCTCGGCAGCGCCGCGATCGCGGCGCCCGCCGCGACCCTGAAGGCCCTGGGGCACGAGGAGCCCTCACCCGACGCCAAGCACCTCTTCCGCCGCTGCGGCCCGATCTGGCTCACCTTCGCCGCCGCCCACCTGGTCGCCGACCGGCGCGGCTCGGCGGCCGATTGGCAATCGCTTGCCTGGCTGCGCGGAACCGAGATCGCCACCGATGCCCTCTGGTCCGCCTCGCCTGCCGTCAGCCGCCCCGGCGCCAAGCTCGGCCTGCAGCTGGCGGGGATCGCCAACGTGGCGATGGCGGCGGGCTTCGCCTGGATGTCGAGGCGTTGAGATGGATCGGTTCGAGGGAGAGCCGAGCAAACGCTGGAGCCTCTTCGGCCTAAACGAAGAGGGCGACGAGACCTGGCTGATCCGCGGGATCGCCCGCAAGCTCTACCACTGCCCCGGCTGCCATGGCGACATCCCCGTCGGCGAAGAGCACACGATCGTCCAGTACGTGCGGCGGCTCGGCGGCACCGACCACCACCACTGGCACCGCCGCTGCGCCGAAGAGCTGCTGGTTCCCGATCTGGGGAGCCTGAAGAAGGTGCCCGCGGGCGAGTCGAGCCAGTCTCGGCTGGAGGCACGTGGCCGCCAGCCCGCCGGCCGGCGGGACCGCCGCCGGTGACCCTGCCGCGGCGAGTCGGCTCCACCTACAGCCGGATCTGGCGGACCTACCGAGCCTGGGCCCCCTCGCTCCTACTGCTGGCCCTCGTCGTCTTCCTGCCCCTCGCCTTGCTCGACGCCCTGACGATGAACGTCGAGCTCGACTCGCTCGACTTCACCAGCGGGATCAAAATCGCGGCGCTGGTCCTCGCCGTCGGAGCGATCACCGCCACCGGCCTGATCGGCGAGGTCTTCTTCAGCGGCGCGATCGCGATCTCCCTCACCCACCCCCACGGCGAGGACCCGCCGCCGCTGCGCGAGATCGCCCGGCGCCTCAACTACGGCCGCCTGATCGCAGTCGACCTCGTCTACGTGGCCTTCGTCGCGGTCGGGCTCCTGCTCGGCATCCTCCCCGGCCTGCTGTTCTTCGTCTGGTTCGGCCTCGCCGGCCCGGTGGTCGAGCTGGAGGAGCGCACCGCGCGGGGGGCGCTGACCCGCAGCATGCGCCTGGTCCGGGGCAACTTCTGGCTCGTCCTCGCGGTCCTTCTCCCGATCCAGGTCCTCGGCGACGGGATCGGGCACCTGCTCGCGGCCCTGGTGCACGACCTCTTCGGGCATACCTTCCTCGCCACCTGGCTCGCCGAGGCGGTCACCGACATCGCCCTCTCCCCCGTCTTCGCCATCGCCGCGGTCCTGCTCACGCTCGACCTGATCGCCGCGCGGGATGGCCGGGCGCCGCCTATACGCTCGACTCCGCTGCCCGCATGACCACCGCCTCGATCATCACCGACTTCTGGGACCGCATCTCCGAGCACGAGCTGCAGGGCCTCTACCTGGTCCTGATCGGCTTCCTCCTCTCCTTCGCCTTCATCCGCATGAGCACGCGGCTGATGCGCAGCCCGAGAGTGCCCTGGTGGCCCGGCAGCATCGTCAGCGACAGTGGCGTCCACCTCCACCACCTCGTCTTCGGGATCGTGACGATGATGGCCGCGGGCGCCGGCGGCTTCGCCGCCTTCGGCAACAGCCCCTGGACGGAGATCTGCGCCTTCGCCTTCGGAATCGGCGCCGGCCTGACGATCGACGAGTTCGCCCTCTGGGTCTACCTCGACGACGTCTACTGGGCGAAGGAGGGGCGCAGCTCGATCGACGCCACGGTGATCGCTGCGACGCTGATGTTGCTGGCCCTGCTCGGCTTCACGCCCTTCACGATCGAGGAGGGCTCCGTCGAGGCGATTCTCGGCACCGCCCTCAGCGCCCTGGTCGTCTTCCTCCTCGTCGCGGCCTGCTTTGCCAAGGGCCGCATCCTGCACGGGAGCATCGGCTTCTTCGTCTTCCCGATCGCCCTCTACGGCGCCTGCCGCCTCGGCAAGCCCGGCTCGGCCTGGGCCCGCCGCCGCTACGGCGAGCGCAACCCCCGCAAGCAGGCCCGATCGCAGGAGCGCTTCCCGCCCGACCGCCGCACCGACCGCTTCAAGGACGCCTTCCGCGACACCATCGGCGGCAAGCCGAGCGAGGGGATCGCCGCAGCCCGCGACGAGGCCTTCGCCGCCACCAAGGAAGCGAGCGAAGAAGTCCGGCAGCGGGCCGAACGCGTCACCCACCCTGACGACCAGGACTAGACTCGCCGCTTAGGAGCATGCGCCGCCGATTTCTCATCCCCGCCCTAATCGCCGTGCTCGCCCTCGGCTGGGCTGCCGACTCCGGCGCCGAGCGGGTGATCAAAGACGGCCTCGAACTCACCTTCAACGCCGACTTCACGCCGCACGCGCTGCCCCGTGACCGCAGCGCCCCTGTCAGCGTCGAGGTCTCGGGTCGCATCGCCACCACCGACGGCAGCCACCCGCCACCGCTGCGCTGGCTGGAAATCGCGATCCACCGCAACGGCCGGCTCTACGGCAAGGGGCTGCCGGTCTGCTCGGCCCCGATCCTGCAGTCGACCAGCACCGAAGCGGCCCTGGAACGCTGCGGCCCGGCCCTGGTCGGACACGGCAGCTTCCGCGCCGACGTGCAGCTCGGCAAGGAGGTCCTCGCGACCGGAAAGATCCTTGCCTTCAACAGCCGGCGTCACGGCAAGCCGGCGCTGGTGCTCCACCTCTTCGCCGGGGTCCCGGTCCGCTTCACCTTGGTCGTGCCACTGGCGATCCAGCATCTGAGCAAGGGAAGGTTCGGCACCCTCCTGCGGGCGAAGATCCCGCGACTGGGCGGCGGGCTCGGCTCGGTGACCGAAATCGATTTGACGATCAACCGCCGCTACTCCTACGCCGGCAAGCGCCGCAGCTACGTCTCGGCAGCCTGCAGCGCCCCGGGGGACTTCACCGTCGCGCCATTCGTCTTCGCCCGCGGCACCTTCCGCTTCGAAGGGCACAGCGAGATCAGCGAAAACATCGAACGCACCTGCCGGGTGCGGTAGCTAGAGCCCGAGGCCGCCGACCCCGCCCTCGTCCCAGCCGAGGTGGTGGGCGAGCTCATGGCGCAGGGTCTGCTCGACCTGGCGGGCGAGCAGCTCGCGGTCGTGGCCGAAGTCCCGTTCCAGGGTGTCGCGGTAGATCACGATCCGGTCCTCGTAGCGTTCGGCCGCGACCCCGTCTCCGAAGTACTCGCCGTAGGCCTGGCGCTCGAGCCCCAGGTCCGAGACGACCACCGCCACCCGCGCGAGAAGGCGCTGGAATTCCTCGGGCAGGGCGTCGATCGCATCGGCGACCAGGGCTTCGAAGTTGTCCGGCTCCGTCTGATTCACTGCCGCCACGTTAAACAAAGGTCTGGAGCATCGAATGAGCAAAAAGCCGCGCCCCGTCCTCTCCCTGTTCGCCGTGATCGCAATCGCTGCCGGCGGCGTCGTCTGGTCCGGCTGCGGCAGCAGCGACGACAACACCGGGACGATTTCCGAACAAGCCGAAACGCAGGTCGAAGAAGGCACCAAGAAGGCCGAAGAAGCGATCGACGAAGGCGTCGAAAAGACGAAGAAGGGCCTCGAAGAAGCCAAGGAAGAGGTCAACGGCAAGACCAAGAAGAAGTTCGAAAAGGCCCAGAAGGAAGCCGAAGAGGGCCTCGAAGAAGGTCAGGCCAAGGCCGAAAAGGGCATCGAAGAAGCCAAGGAACAGGCGGAAAAGTACCTGCCCTAGATAGCGCCTAGGCTCGAGGCTCGGCGTGGAGGTCCCCGGTGGCGGCAATGCTCTCACCGAGGATCTCCACCGAGAGCCGCAGCATCTGCTCTGAGATCGTGAACGGCGGCGCGAAGCAGATGATGTCGTCCAGCAGCCCCCTCGTCAGCAAGCCCCGCTCGCGCGCCGCGAGCGCAGCGCGGCGGCCACGGCCCGCCTCGACCGGCCAGCGCTGACGGGTCTCCCTGTCGGCGACGAGCTCCACCCCGACCATCAGGCCCGCCTGGCGGACCTCCCCCACTTCGGGGTGATCTCGCAGAGGCGCCACCGCCTCGGCGAGAAGCTCGCTCGCTTCCCGCACCCGCGCCAGGTGCCCCTCCCGCTCGATCGCCTCGATGTAGGCAAGGGCGACCGCGCAGGCAACCGGGTGGCCGGAGTGAGTGAAGCCGTGCATCAGGTACCCGGGCCGGCGGCCGGGATCGCGAAGCTCGTCCCAGAGGGCGTCGCTGAGGATCACGCCGCCGAGGGGGATGTAGCCGTTGGTCACGCCCTTGGCGAAGGTGATCATGTCGGCGACGACTTCCTCGTGCTCGCAGGCAAACCAGGCTCCGGTACGGCCAAAGCCCGTGATCACCTCGTCGACTATCAGCAGCACGTCGTGGCGATCGCAGATCTCCCGGGCCCGCCGCAGGTAACCGGGCGGAGGCACGATCACCCCGCCGGAGCCGAACACCGGCTCGACGATGAGGGCGGCCACCCGATCGGCGCCCACCTCTTCGATCTTCTGCTCGAGCGCCTCCCCTTGGGAGACGGGGCAGGTCGCGGGATCGCAGGGGACGCCGGCCTGGCATCGGTAGGCGTACGGCGCCGGCACCTCGACCACGTCGGGGGCGGGAACCCCGAAGTCATGGTGGTAGGGCTCCAACCGGGTCGTCGTGGTCGCCACCCCCGTCAGCCCGTGATAGCCGCGGTCGTGGGCGAGGACGATGGACTTCTGCGGCATCCCACGGTGAATCCAGTGCCGCCGCGCCAGCTTGATCGCGCTCTCGTTCGCCTCGCTGCCGCCGCTGACGAAGAAGACGCCGCTGAGGCCGGGGGTGAGATCGGTTATCCGCTCCGCCAGCTCGATCGCGGGCGGCGAGGAGACGCCGCCGAAGGTCGCCGCGTAGGGCAGCGCCTTCATCTGGATGTGTGCCGCCTCGACCAGGTCATCCCGGCTGTGCCCGAGGTTGACGGTCCAGAGGCCCGAGGAGCCGTCGATCAAGCGCTGCCCATCGGAGGAGATGAGCTCGCAATCCTCCCCCTCGACGATGACCAGCGGCCCGGTCGCGGCCAGCTGGGAGTGATCGGTCAGGGGATGGACGAGGTGCGCCAGATCCCCTGCGAGATGATCTGGAACGGGCACGGGACCATTCACATTAGTCCAGACTGGACAGTTTGTCTATGAGTTATGCGGGTGACGACCTTCGCCCCAGCGGGCTGCGGGGCGCGTCCTCGGGTGGAACCGAGCAGATCGAGTACCAGTGCAGGAGCGCGAGTTGATGAGAAGCCTTCTCGATCTCCGCGGGAGTGGCCGAGACGTCGAAGCTCGACAACACCGACTCGATCATGTTGTAAGCGGCACGGACGCCGAATTCGAGTTCGATGTCGTCGCGGACCAAGCCGGCGTCTTCGTTGGCGGCATGCACCGCCATGATCCATCCCAGCATCGCATCGTCTGCGGCTTTGTTCGCCTCCTCCCAGCCGGAGCCACGGAGGTTGCGGGCGACGGCGACGATCGGGCGCAGGTCGGCGTTCTTCACCCGCCAGGAGAGAGCCTCGCGAACCATCTCCTGGATCAGCTCGAAGGAAGTCTGCCCCGAGCGGGCACTTTCGCGCAGCCGCTGGGCGATTCGCGCGTACCCCGCGAGGTAGTCGCTGATGATCGCCGCGAGGATGTCCTGCTTGTCGTCGAAGTTGTTGTAGACGGTTGCCCGGGCAACCTGCGCCGTCCGCGCGATGTCACCCATCGAGGTCTCCGAGAAACCGCGCCGAGCGAACAGTTTCCTACTCGCCTCGAGGATCTTCGTCCTCGCCCGCGGCTCACCCCGCCGCGGCCGCGTCAACCTGAGTCCCTTCCGATGAGCCTGGCCCGCCCGATCACACAGGCGAGACTATCCAATGAATGTGACGTGACCATTTCTAATGCACTTCTTCGGGAAGTTCGTACCAGCGCTTCCTCTCGCCGATCCGTGCTCTCAGCTTCCATCCCCTCGTCTTGGGGACTCTGTCCAACTCCTGCCGCAACCGATTGAGGCGTTCGGCCACCACCGCTCCACGCGCGAATCCGGAAAGCTCTCGGGCGAACCGTTCGGCGCGCTCGGCAACCATCCCAAGGGTGCGCCACAGGCCCCAGTCCGATGCGGTCAGGCTCGCGATGTAGGCGACGTTGATCCCGCTCTCGTCCTCGCTGAGATCGTGGTCGGCGAAGAGTGCACAAAGATCGAGGTAGTCCTTTTCGTTCGTCTCCACCACCTGCAGCTTCAACACCACTAAGTCGGCCAAGGGCAGCGTCAGGGGGACTGCGGTGATGCGGTCGTGCAGGGAGATGCGATGGCAGAGGTCGGCCTCCTCCACGAAGACGTCGAGATGACGCTGGTTACCCTCGTCCCAGAAGATCAGGCGCCTGTGGCCATGGAGGGTGTTGAACTCCCGGTCCGCTTGGTACCCGAGGCCTGCGATCAGGTCGACAGCCGCATCGCGCGCCGTCGCTACCGTGCCGAAGTCGATGTCGGCGTAGGCGCGGCTCAACGGTGGCGCCTGGCTACTGGGGCACAGGAGGGCGACTGCCACGCCTCCAAGCAACCGCAAAGGGGCCCCTGACTCGGCGGCCGCCTCGGCAACCCTTCTTCCCTCGTGAACCGGATCCGGGAGCGGAGGCACCTCTCCCTACTCCGGCGGGATCTCGGCCGCCAATTTATCCACGTCCACGCCCTGTCGCCGCCGGGCAGCCCGGGCGACGAAGAAGGTGAGGAGCGACGCGGCGAGGATGACGCCGCAGTCGCGGAAGAAGTGACCCTTGTCGATTCCCAGGTCGGGATAGTGCATGTAGATGAAGAAGATCCCGGACAGCAGTATCGCCACCAGCGCGCCGGCGATGGCGACGATCGGGATGCCGAGGAAACGCTGGGTCGTTGCAGAAGCGCGCCAGACGTCGGGTCGGCGGTAGGGAAGCAGCACAGCGGAGAGGCCGAGGAGGATCATCGTCACCGCCTGCAGCAGCACCGCCTCGATCAACACTTCGAAGAAGCCTTCTTCGTTTTTCACCGCCCACCAGAGGACGAGGATGCTGAGCACCACGGTGAGGCCGATCGCGTAGTTCGGCGCGTGGGTCCGGGGCGAGACCCTCGCAAAGCGAGAGGGCAGGAGGCCGTCGAGCGACCAGGCGAAGAAGGTCCGCACGGCGATCGTGATGTTGGGCAGGATCAGCAGCGGATAGGCGACCGCGAAGCTGATGAAAAGCCACCAGGCGAGCAGGGTGCTGCCGCCCGCGATCGAGGTGAGGAAGGTGTAGTACGGCGGCGCCGCAAAGGGATAGCTTTCGCCGAGGCTGTTGATCGCGACGAAGAAGTCGTGGCCGAACTTGGCGAAGAAGACGATCGCGAGGATCACCGCGATTCCGATGTGGACGATGCTCGCCAGGCTCATCACCTTCACCTGGGTGGTGTCCCGCGCCCGCCTTACCTCACCTGAGATGTAAATCGAAAGCCAGCTGTAGAGCGAGAGGCTGCAGATCGCCGCCCAGGTGGGCCAGAAGTTGTCCAGGCTGAAGGGGGGATTGGTGTCGATCCCTTCCTTGCCGGCGTTCTCGATAACGGAGTTGTACGTATCCGGTTCGCCGGTGATCGTGCCGGCGAACTGGTTGAAGCTGTTGACGAATCCGGCGTGGCTCTTGAAGAGGAGGACGAAGAAGACGGTGGCAAGCCCGAGCATCGTCACCACCCAGAGGCCGTTCATGATCCGGGTCGTCCAGCGCCAGCCGCCGCCGAGGAGGATCGCCGAAAGCAGGATCACCGCGGCTCCTATCCCGAACTGCCACCACTGGCTCGAGGAGACGTCTTCGCCGGCGGTGACCAGCGAGGTCTCACCGCTGACCAAGCCGACGGCGATCAAGGACGGCCCGAGGGCGACGGTGACGAAGGCAAGTGCGACGAAGGCGATCGAGAGGATCACACCGGAGGTCCAGAAAAAGGAGGAAATCAACCCGATCACCGGGTGGGTTATGCGGCCGACCAGGACGTAGTCGCCGCCGCTGCGCGGGATGGCCGAGGTGAAGAGCCCGTAACAGACGCAGATGATCAGCGCCGCCACGAGGGCCATCGCGAAGCCGAGCCAGATCGACCCGCCGGGAAAGAGGCCGAGGGTGAAGAAGATCGAGACCGCGAGGAAGATCGAGGTCGGCTGCCCTGCCATGTTGAAGACGAAGGTCGAAAACGGCGAGACCTCCCGAACCAACCCCGTGGCCCGCCGCGCAAAGGTTCCCTCGGTCCCCATCTCTCCCCTTTCTCCCGCTTTAACCCGACACCAAGTAGTGGTTGATCACACGGTCCGCTCCCAGGTGGACCAGGCAACCGTCCAGGTGGCCGCTACCGTAATCGGATCCCGGGTTGATTGCCACCGTCCGCCCCAGAGTCGTCACACCCTTGCTCTCGTGGATGTGTCCGTGCAGGCTGAGCAGCGGCTGCGTCTCTTCGATGATCTGACGCACCGCCTGGCTCCCGGTCGCGATCTCGTGTGGGCGCCCTCCCTTGGTCACGTAACGCAGCTCCTCGTCGACCTCGAAGGCGGTGTCGAGACTGCTCTCGTAGGGCGGGACGTGGACGTTCAAGATCGAGCGGGCCGGGTCCTGGAGCTGCTCGGTGAGACGCTTCAGGCGGGAGTAGATCTCCTCCTCGTCGAGCTCGCGGGGGGTGTCCCACGGGGTTCGGTTCGAGTAGCCGAACGAGATCATCTCGTGCGGCCCCACCATCTCCACTCGCTCGTCGCAGGCCACCACCTTCTCACCGGATGCGAGGACCCCATCCACAGACCAGGGGTCGTCGTTGCCGGGAATCACATAGGCACGGGCATCGGTTCCCTGGAGCCGCTCGTCCGCGAACCTCACCCAAAGCCTCAGCTCGTCCAGGAGCACCCGCTCGAACTCCTCCTCGCGCCGTCCCGCGTCGTCGGCGAGCAGCCTCGCCTCGTCCTCGTCGACGATCAACGGGTACATCCCGTTGGTCGAGATCGCCCGCTGCACCTCGTCGAGCTCGGCGGCCGTGCGGGCGACCCGCCGCTCACCGATCACCCTGGCGCTGTAGGAGCCATCCCCCCCGCGCACGATCGGCACCAGCGCCTTGCCGGTCAGGTCTCCCCCCATCACCAAGGCGTCGGCCGGGTAGTGGGCGGCGGCGTTGACGAACTTCTTCCAGCAGACGCGCGAGCCGTGGACGTCGCCGGCGTAGAAGAGGCGGGTGGTCTCGGTTTTCGGTCGGCGCCTGAACATGATCTCCTCGGTTTCCCTGCCGGATCATCCGGTATCGACCCGACGCTCAGCAGTCCGATTCCAGCTTCACCTTGGTCACCGTGTCAAGTTTCGGGATGGAGAAGATTTCGCTCCAGAAGACGCAGCGCCGCCTCTGGGTCGACCGAGCCGAGCAGCCCCGCCGCCGCCAGGATGTAGTTGGAGTCGACGGCAAGCCGTGGCTCCTGCGGCGCCAGCGAACGAGGGGCGCGTCGCTCGAGAGCCCGTCCGAGGATCCGCTCGCCGTCCTCCCGGTGGACAAAAACCCCGCCAGTACCCAATACGAGAGCCACCTCGCGCAGATCCGGGCCGTCCCGCGTCAGGGTCGGGGGGCCGCCCTCTCCGCGGCTCAGCAGCATCGTGCCGCAGTGCCGCCAGACCGCGTGGGTGGCGCAGCCGGTCGCCAGCAGCCCGTCGAGGCCGGCTTCTTCGCCGTCGTCCGGAATCCACTCCGGGCGGTCGGCCCTCATCGAGACAGCGTGTCGAATCGCCGCCTCCCCCCGAGGCGACTGGGAGGCTATCCAGGCGCTGTCGACCTCGTGAACGCCCGGCGCGCTCGCCCTCAGGCCGAGGTCTCCCTCGACCGTGCGAAGGGTTGCCGGCGGCGGCAGCAGCGGGTCCTCGATCCCAGGTGCGGCGGCCTCGAGGGACCGGTGCGAGTGGACGTCCGTGGTGGCGCCGCCGACGTCGACGACCATCACCTCACCCACTCCCGGCCGGCCGCCGGCGCCGCCGGCGAGGAGCCGGGTGGCCTCGAAGACCGCCTCCGGCGTCGGCATCCTCACCATCCGCCCGAACTCCGGGCTGGCGCTGAGGCCCTTGCCGCCGATCACGTGCTCGAGGAAGAGGCGCAGGATCACCCCCCGCGCCGACTCGACCTCGATCTCCCCCAGCGCCGGCATCACGTTGCCGGCGACCTCCACCAGCGCGCCGCTCGCCCTGAGAATCGCTGCCGCCTCGCCCGCGACCTCGGCGTTGCAGGCGACGACGACGCCGGCCTCCGGCGCCCGCGCCGCCAGGCTGCGGGCGTTTTCCAGGACCAGCTCAGCCTGGCCCCCGTCGGTCCCCCCGGCAAAGAGGACGATCTCCGGGCGCGCTTGCGCCAGCGCGTCGAGCGCCCCCTCCTCGAGCCGCCCAGCGAGCACGCACTCGACCCTGGCGCCGGCGTTCAGCGCAGTCTGCTTGGCGGCCGCCGCGGTCAGCTCCTCCACCAGCCCGACCGCCGCGACCCGGAGGCCGCCACCGGCGCTGGAGACGGCGAGCTGTTCGTCGATCCGCAGCGGCTCCCCTGCCGCCGCGCTCGCCGCCGCGAGCGCTGCCGCGTAGCCGTCCATCAGGTCGGTCGCGATGCTGGTCGGCGCCTCGGCGCGCGCCAGCAGCCGCCCGTCCGCCGGGTCGGCCAGGGAGACCTTGGTGTAGGTGCTGCCGAAGTCTGCGAGTGCGACGACGCCCACGGCGCCTCAGGCGGGAACGCCGCCGCGGCGCTCGATCAGGGCCTCGACCAGGCGGTCGATCGTCCCTGGGGTCTCGATCCCGGTGGCGTTGAGGTCGGCGCTGACGTCGACGGGGATGTTGGAGCCTTCGACGTCCTCGTTCAGCACCCCGCCCATGAAGACCGGGACCTCCCGCGGCGCGCCCCCCCGCAGCTCCTCCATCAGCCGCCGCCCGAAGGAGCGGGCGACGCCGTTGTGGGTGGTGATCACGACCGCGTCGGCATCGGTCTCGATCACCGCTTTGACGATGTCCTCCGGGTCGCGGTTGATCCCGAAGTCGATCACCTCGGTTCCGGCGGCGCTGAGGGCGGAGGTGAGCAGGAACTCGGCGAACTCGTGCACGTCGGTCGAGGTGACGAGCACCTTCATCCCCCGGATCGCCTCCTCTTCGCCGCGGCTGCGCAGCTCCGCCAGCAGGCGCTCGCGCTCTTCCATCGTGCTCTTGACCAGGTCCGTTTCCAGGATCGGGCGGCGGCCGCGGGGGAACTCCGGATCGGCTTCGCCAGCACCGAACAGCTCCTCGCAGCGGGTCGAGCCGAGGCGTTTGAGCACGAGCAGGAGCTGTGCGGGGTCGCGGACGTCGATCCCGGCGCTGGAGAGGCCCCCCATCGCCGCCTCGAAGAACGCGCGGCCGCCGCGCACCAGCTCATCGCGCATAGCCTCGATATGCGCCCAGTCGACGACCGGTTCCACCATCGGCACGTAGTCCTCGAGGCGGCGGCTGATCGTCTGCACGGTCGCCACCTCCTGCCAGGTCGGGATCCGCTCGACCTCGGTCACCGGAACCGCGATCGGCGCCGCCCCGAGCCGGTAGCGCATGTCGACCATCTTGGTGAAGAGGACGTCGGTGTTCAGGACCGCCATGTTGGCGTCGAAGTCGGTGCTGTTGCCGATCGTGTCCCCCTGGATGTAGGAGAAGGGAACCCGGTCGGGGTTGACCGCGTCGAGCGCCAGGGTCACCGCAGACTTGATCACCGGGTTCTGGGTCAGCCCACCCCAGGAGGGCGAGTAGGCGGCGCCGATCAGCTCTTCGGAGATGTAGCGCTCGACCATCGCCCAGCCGACGTAGTTGGCGTAGTCGTGGAAGACGCCCGGGTAGCCGTCCTCAAGGTAGGAGTCGAAGACCACCCCCTCGTCTTTGAAGGCGGCCAGCAGGCCCGCGGCCTGCAGCGCCACCACCGTCTGGGTGACGTCGTCGTCGAAGTAGGGCCAGCGCCACGAGTACTGGGAGAGGACGCCGATCGTGGTGATCCCCGCCTGCAGGGCGTCGATTGCGTTTTCGACCGACCCGGGGCCGCCGATCGTGTTGTCTGCCGCCTCCGGCTGGATCGGGACGGTGTGCGCCAGCTCCCACCAGTCCTGCTCGGTGACCATCACCGGCCCGGTTTCCTGGGGGGCTTCGGCGCGCTTGGCTTTCGGCAGCCCCATCCGGCGCTCGGCGATCAGGTTGAAGCGGTCGGGCGGGCGCACGCCTCGGGAGAGGGCGTCTTCGTGGATCAGCCCGAGCGCCTCGCGGGTGTCGGCCCAGGTCGCGAGGCCGATGTTCATGCAGGTGCAGGGGATGCCCTGCTCGCGCGCCCGTTCGCGCCACTCGCGCTCGGACCCGACGCCCTTCTCCTCGCAGTAGGAGGAGCGGGCGCGCTCCAAGCCCCGCGCCATCTCCCGGCCTTCGCGCACCGCCTCGCGGCCGTCGGGCAGGTCGGGTGGGAGCAGCGCAGTCAGGTCGACGTCGAGCCCGCTCATCTCATCCCTCCAGAACCCAGCCGCCGCTGACCTCGAGCACCTGACCCGTCGTGTAGCCGCCGCCGTCGCTGGCGAGGTAGAGGACGGTTTCGGCGATCTCCTCCGGCTTGCCCATCCGGCCCAGCGGGGTCATCTGCAGGGCTTCGGCGACGTGCTCCTCCGGGATCTCCCAGTCGTCCTCCCAGTTGGCCGCGATCGCGCCGGGGGCGACAGCGTTGACGCGGATCTCCGGCGCCAGGTCGCGGGCGAGGGCCGAGGTGAAGGCGCGGACGCCGCCCTTGGCCGCGCAGTAGGTGACCGCGACCGAGTTGACGACGTTCTCCTGGTTGACGCCGTTGCCGTAGGAGCCGGAGAAGTTGACGATCGCGCCGTTGCCGCTCGCGCGCAGGTGGGGCGTCGCCGCCTGGCAGACGCGAAAGGTCCCGAGCAGATCGACGTCGAGGAGGGTCGCAAAGGCCTCCGGGCTCGACTCGGCAAAGCGGACCGCGTCCTCGGGGTCGATCCGGCCAGCGGCGTTGACGAGGACGTCGACGCGGCCGTAGCGCTCGGCGGCCTCGGCGACGAAGCTCGCGACCGAGTCGCCGTCGGTGACGTCGAGCCGGCCCGCATGCCCCCGGGCGCCGGCCGCTTCGATCCCAGCCAGCGCCTCACCGGCTGACTGCTCGGAGGAGCGGTAGCCAAGCGCCACCGTCGCTCCCTCGCGGCCGAGGGCGCGGGCGACCGCGCCGCCGAGCGCTCCACCGGCGCCGGTGACGATCGCGACCCTCCCCTCGAATCGCCTCCCATCGTTCCACTGGGACATGCGTAAAAACTAACCGGTACCAAGTAAAGGAGCGAGCCCCACACGAGGGGCTCGCTCCCATTCCTCAGGCTCGGGCCTGCTCTTTGACTTCCTCCGCGCTCTCTTTGGCGCTGTCTTTGAGCCCCTCGGCCTGCTCCTGGCCCGCTTCTTTGGCGGTCTCGACCGCTTCCTGGCCGACTTCTTTGGCGCCTTCGACCGCCTGCTCGGCGACCTGGCTGGCGACCTCGCGGCCGCGCTCGAGCGCCTCCTGGCCGGTTTCGGCCGCGGTTTCCTTCACCTGGTCGGCGATCGGGCCGACCCGTTCGTCCTCGATCTTCGTGCTCGGCAGCAGCATCCCGGCGAGGAAGCCGGCAGCGATGCCGCCGATCGCCAGGCCGAGCGGGTTCTCCTGGGCGACGCCGACTGCCTGCCGCGCCCCCTCTTTGACCTGCTGGCCGTCCGGCGTGGCTTCACCGACTTTGCCTTTCGTCCCCTGAACCTGCTCGATCAGCCGCTCGCGCTTGTCGGAGATCGACTCTTTGACGCGGGTTTTGACGTCGGTCTTGTAGGCGAGAGCGTCGACGGTGTCACCCATTTCGGCTCGCGTCTCCTCTATCTCCTGGCGGATTTGGCTTGGCTCTTGGCCCATTGCACGTCCTCCTTCACGGTTTCGACGGTTTGCTCGGGGGCTGGCGGCATCCCCTCTTTCAGGCGGTCCCTCCCTCGCATCGCCAGGACCGCGGCGACGGCCCCGTAGACGAGGGTGACGATGAGGGCGGCAACCCAGAGGTCCATCGCCTTGTCGAGCAGGGCGAGGATCACCACCGTCAGGGTTCCGAGGGCGAGGAGGCCGGCCACCGCAGCGCCGCCGAACATCCCGGCGCCCTGGCCCGCGACCTTCCCCTTTTCGGTGAGCTCGAGTTTCGCCAGCTCGATCTCTTTGCGGACGAGCGTGGTCGTCTGCTCGGAGAGCTGTTTGACCAGCTCCCCGGTGGAGTGCGACCGCAGCTCGTTCGCCTCTCCGTTGGCGGTGCTCATGGCGTCATCACCGGAGTGGCCGGAGCCGGGGTCCCCGGCTGGGCGGTCGGGGGCGGCGGCGTCGCTACCGGCTCGACTGCGGAGCGACGGGGGAGCTGGGTGCTCGCCCGGCTGCCGTTTCGCTGCTGGTAGCGGTTGCGGCTCGAGGCCTTGAGGAAGCGTGCGGCGACCACGCCGACCGCTACGCCGCTGGCGAGAACCGCCCACGGGCGCTGGCGGCCGAAGTCCTCGACGTCTTCCAGCATCTTGTCCGGCCCATTGTCTTTCAGGTAGCTGCCGACCCGCTCGGTCTGCTCGGCGGCCCGGTCGGCCAGTTTCGCCGGCGCGTCCTTGCCCTGTTTGCGCAGCTCCTCGCTCACCGAGCGGAGGTCCTGGGCAGTGCCGGCCACCCGCTCCCCGGCCTCGGTCGAGCGTTGATCGATCTGTTGCCGGACGCCCTCCTGCGCTTTGCCGGCGGCCTCGCGCGCTTTCTCCTGCGCTTGGCCGGCTACATCCTGCGCTTTGTCCTGCGCTTCGCCAACGCTTCCGTCAGCCATCGTCAATCCTCCAGTCGTTGCGTTGCGTGCATTGACCGGCGGCCAGGTCCGAGGTTCTTCAACCTCCCCACTCCGCAGTCCCATGTGTCCCGAGATCGGCGCGAACTGGGCGAACGGCGCGACATCGGGGTCAAGCTGCGGTTACCCCTCGGTGCGATAGACAAACAGCCCCTTGGAATCGCCGGGTGCCATCTTCCTCCGCTTTCTCAAGTTCGGCTGCCTCGCCTGGGGAGGGCCGGCGGCGCAGATCGCGATGATCAAGCGCGAGTGCGTCGACGAGGAGAAGTGGACCGACGAGCTCAGCTTCCAGCGCCTGCTCGCCGTCTACCAGGTGCTGCCGGGGCCGGAGGCGCACGAGCTTTGCGTCTACTTCGGGCGGATCCGCGGCGGCAAGCTCGGCGGCTTGATGGCGGGCCTCGGCTTCATGCTGCCTGGCTTCCTGCTGATGCTGGGGCTCTCGGCCCTCTACGTCGAGGCGGACATCGCCGAGAGCCTCGATGCCCTCTTCTACGGGTTGAGCGCGGCGGTCGGGGCGCTGGTGGCGCGGGCGCTGGTTCGGCTCAGCACCTCGTTCATCAAGGACGTGCCGCTGGCCCTGATCGCCGTCGCCGGCTTCGCCCTCACCTTCTTCGCCGACGCCAGCTTCGTGCTGGTGCTGCTCGGCGGCGGCATTGCGTATGAGCTCTGGCGCGGCGCCCGGGGCTGGCTCGGCGGCGGCGCGCCGTCGATCGCCATCGGGCTGCCCGCGCTGCCGTGGATCGCCGCCGGCGCGATCACCATCGGCCTCACCGGCGAGATCCTGCTCGAGGGGCTGAAGGCGGGCCTGCTCACCTTCGGCGGCGCCTACACCGTGGTGCCCCTCCTCCATGCCAGCGCCGTCGACGGGCACCACTGGCTGACCGAGAGCCAGTTCGTCGACGGCCTCGCGATCGGCGGCATCCTGCCGGCGCCGCTGATCATCTTCGCCACCTTCGTCGGCTACCTGGCGGGAGGCCTGGTAGGCGCCATCGTCATCACCCTCGGCATCTTCGTCCCCGCCTTCTGCTTCCCGATCTTCCTCCACCGCCAGCTGGTCGCGATCGCCGAAAACGAGCGCCTCCACCAGTTCCTCCTCGGCATCGCCGCCGGCGTCATCGGCCTGATCGCCGCCGTCACCGTCGAAATCCTCGACACCAGCGTCGTCGACGGCTACACGGCCCTGCTGGCCCTCGGAGCCTTCCTCGCGCTCAACCGCTGGCACGGCAAACTGACGGTGCTGTGGGTGGTGCTCAGCTGCGGGGCAATCGGGGCGCTGCTGCAGGCGACCGTCGTCTAGATGGGGCGGGCTGGACTCGAACCAGCGACCAAGGGATTATGAGTCCCGTGCTCTAACCAACTGAGCTACCGCCCCGCAGGCCGAGCGTACCGCGGAGCGCGCGGCTAGGCGCTGAAGAGCTGGGCGAGGGAGCGGCCGACGTCCGGCGGCTCTTCTTCGCCTTTGGCGGCCGCGGCGGCGCCGTCGGCGAGGGCTTTGGCGGCGTCGGCGATCTGGTGGTCGCGGCCGCCGCGAATCGTGCCGGTCTTCTTCGCTTCGGCGAGGTCGGACTCCATCAGGCCGGCGAGCTCGGCGAGGCGGCGGAGGCCGACGACGCTGGCGGTGCCCTTGAGGGCGTGCGCTTCGGCCCGCATCGTCTCGAAGTCGGTGGTGGCGGTGGCGAGGCCGGCGGCGATCACGTCGCAGCGCCGCTTCGCCTCTTCGGCGAACGACTGCAGGAGCTCCTCGTCGGTTGCTGCGGATTTCTCGTTCATCTGGCGATCGCCCTGTCGACTGCTTCGTGCATCAGCTTCAGCCCGAAGGCCCCCTCGACCGCGTCGGCGACGACGCCCTCGCGATCGATCGTGAATAGGAACGGCTCGGTAGGCAGATGGAACTTCCTCACCTGCGGCCGGACTCCTTGCGCTGGATCGTTGTCGTTGTAGATCTCCATGTGGATGAAGGCTGCTTCGTCTCCGTATTCCTGCTGGGCTTGCTCTGCGACGTCGACGACGGGGCCGCAGACCCGACTCTGGCAGAACTTGGGGGTCGCGAACAAGAGCACAATCGGTTCTTTTCCGAGCGCTTCCGCGTAATCCACCTTGTTCTGATCGTCCGGCGGGGCCCGCGTCGTGAGCTTCGACAGATCGCCGCCAGCCGTCTGCGGCGTCGGCGTGTGGATCGAAGGGGCCTTGTCTCCCGGCCGCGGGATCTTCTCGAACTCGCCGACGACGACGCCTGGCATCTGCGCCCCCATCAGCTCCCCGTCTTCGTTCAGGATCGCGGCGACCTTCCACTCCCCCGCGCTCGGCAGGTCGAGCTTTGCCGAGTAGACGACGCTGGCCGCATCCGGGTCTTCTGCGGTGGAAGACGAGCGGAAGGCGGGCTTCGTCGCCAGGCTTTCGATCGAGGCCGGGAAGGGGCCGCGGGCGGGCTGGTCGAGCGCCTGGACTTGCGCTTTCGAGAGCTGCCCTTTGTTGCCTGACTTGGATTGCGCGCCGGGCTTCGGCGCCGGGACCTTCGCCAGGTAGAGGGCTACTTCGGCATCGGGGACCTGGCGGTCTTCTTTGTCGAAAACGCCGAAGGGGTAGCGGTTCTCCCCCGGGTAAAAGACTTCGGCCGGGGACGACACCTTGCCTTCGAAGCGCTCGTCGGCGGCCTTGAGCACCTCGCGCAGGGTCCGTCCCTCGGCGCTCGGGAACTCGCTCTCCGGTGGCGCCGGCCGGCTTTGGGCGGGCTTAGGCGCTGCGGAGGTCGAATCCTCGCCGGGGCCGCCGCCGCAGCCGCTGAAAACGAGGGCGATCGCGAGCAGGCAGAGCGGCGCAGGGGCGAGGCGGGGGGCGCGCATCGGCGGCATGTTATGGAGAGATAGGGTGCGCAGGGTTCGCGACGAGAAGGAGACGGGGATGGCTGAGCGTGCGGCATTGGTGACTGGGGCTTCGAGCGGGATCGGCCTTGCGATCGCAAAGACGCTGGGCGAAGAGGGGTACGCCCTGACCGTCTCCGCCCGCCGGCCGGAGAAGCTCGAGGAAGCGGCCGAGGGGCTGAAGTCCGAAGGCTTCGAGGTCGAGCCGATTCCCGCCAACATGGCCGAGGAGGACCACGTCGTCGCCATCTTCGCCGCCCACCGCCAGAAGTATGGGCGGCTCGACGTCCTCGTCAACAACGCCGGGGTCGGGATCGGGGCGCCGATGGAGCAGATCCAGACCAAGCACCTCGACATGCAGCTGGCGGTCAACCTGCGGGCGCTGATCCTCGGCACCCGCGAGGGGCTGCCGATGCTGCGCGAGGCCGGGGCCGAGCACGGCAAGGCGCTGATCGTCAACACCGCCTCGATCGCCGGCAAGAGCGGTCAGGCCTGGCTCTCGATCTATGCGGCGACGAAGGCGGCGGTGATCAACTTCACCCAGTCGACCCACCGCGAGACCGGCAATGCGGGCATCCAGTGCACGGCGCTGGCGCCGGGGTTCGTGGAGACGCCGATGACCGAGTTCGTCCAGAGCCAGATCCCGCCGGAGGAGATGATCCGTCCTGAGGATCTCGGCGAGGCGGTCCGCTTCCTGCTGCGGACCTCACGCAACTGCCACGTGCCCGAGATTGTGTTCACTCGACCGGGTGAGGGCCTCGATACCCCTTGATTCTCGTCGTTTCCAGACTTTGAGTTCCCATAGGAACCAGAAGTCGGGAAGCGACGCGGGTTTGCGCGTCCTGGCGGCGGCGTTCGGGGACGCTGGCCACGTCTTTCCTGCGATAGCGCTCGGCAAAGCCCTCGCCGCTCGCGGGCACGAGGTCGTGATCGAGACCTGGGAGGAGCGGCGGGAGGCGGTCGAGGGCGCGGGGCTGGGCTTTGCCGCCGCCGAGGAATACCGGATGTTCCCGCCGCCGGACCCGGAGTCCGAGGAGGGCCAGCACGCGGCGGAGGCCGCCAAGGCGCTGCAGCCGCTGCTCGAGGAGTTCAAGCCTCACGTCGTCGTCAGCGACATCCTCACCCTCGCCCCCACCCTCGCCGCCGAGCGCGCCGGGATCCCGCTGGCGACCCTGATCCCCCACATCTATCCCGTCGTCGAGCCGGGCTCTCCCTTCTTCGCAATCGGCCTGCGCCCGCCGCGGACGCGGCTGGGCCGGGCGATCTGGCGGACCGGGCACGATCGGGCACTGCGGGTCGGCCTCGAACAGGGGCGTCGGGACCTCAACATCCAGCGCGAGCGGCTCGGCCTGCCGCCGAGCGACCGCTTCCACGGCGGCATCAGCCCCGACCTGGCGCTGGTCGCCACCTACCCGCAGCTGGAGTACCCGCGCAGCTGGCCCGCGGGGGTCGAGGTCACCGGCCCGATGTCCTTCGAGGTACCCCACCCCGACATCGAGCTGCCGCCCGGGGACGACCCGCTCGTCCTCGTCGCCCCCAGCACCGCCCACGACAGCGAGAACCACCTGGTGCGGACGGCGCTCGCGGCGCTGGCGGACGAGCCGGTGCGGGTGGTTGCGACGACCAACCGCGTCGCCCCCCAGCGCCCGATCGAGGTCCCCGCCAACGCCACCCTCGTCGAATGGCTCAGCTACAGCCAGCTGATGCCCCTCGCCTCCCTTGTCATCTCCCACGGCGGCCACGGCACCGTCGCCCGCTGCCTCGGCGCCGGCACCCCGGTCCTGATTTGCCCCATCATCGGCGACATGAGCGAGACCGCGATGCGAGTCGCCTGGGCCAACGCCGGGCTGTCGCTGCCCTGGCGTCTTTGTCGCCCGGAGCCGCTCCGCTGGTCGGCGCGGCGGCTGCTGCACGAGCCGAGCTTCACGGCGAAGGCGGAGCAGATCGCCGCCTGGGGCCGGGAGAACGACGGCGCTGCGAGAGGAGCGGAGCTGGTCGAGGAGCTGGCGCTGCGAAAGGTCGCAGCCACTTAAAAAGCTCCGGGGGTGGGACTCGAACCCACAACCCTTCGATTAACAGTCGAATGCTCTGCCTGATTGAGCTACCCCGGACCGTGCTACCCCGGATCGGTGTCCGACGACAAATTTAACGGCACCGCCGTAATTCTTGCCTCCACCTCCGCATGGCAGTTCGAGCAAAGGAGCACGCACTTGCTCGCCTCCGCATCCACCGCCGGCCTCCTCCACCAAGATCCGCTTCAGCGTTCGCCGCCGCTTGGCAACAGCTTCCATACGGCATTGACGGCACCGAAACCGGCCATCAGTTCTCGCGGCGAAAGTCGCCCCGACCCGCTTGCCGATCGGTTCGAGGGACATTCCCTCGGCTAAGCATTCTTCGAGGAACCGGATGGAATTCGTTACACGCTGCCGGCCGGGCGCTCGGCGTGGGCAATTCGTTCGACCAGGGCGGCGCGTTCGCGGCTGAGGGCAGCGCGGCGCTCGTAGTCGCCTCGCTCACCGGCGGCGGCGATCTCGGTCTCGAGGCGGCGCTGCTCGAGGAGGAGGAAGTTCAGCTCCATCGCTTCGTGGGAGGCGGGCTCCTCGCGGGACATGATCACGAGTTCGGCGATCAGGCCGGCGAGGGTGGCGTCGTCGTGCGGGAGGTCGGAGGCCGGGTCCTCCGGGTGCTCGCGCAGCCAGGCGACGGCGCGGAGGCCGGTCGGCGAGAGGTGGGCCTCGGTGAGGCGGGCGAGGTACTCCCTCCCCTCGCCTGGCATCGCGATGCACATCGCCAGCAGCGCCCGCTCGCGGCGCTCCCGCGAGGTCAGCTCGGCGGCGCGCTGCGGCCGCGGCGCCTGGGGGCGCGGGTCCGGCGTGCTCTGCTGCGACCCGCCGCTGGTCGGGGTTGCGGCGACGACCCTTCCCATCACGGTCGCCGGCTCGAAGTCGAGGCGCTCGGCGACCCGCCGGACGAGGTCGTCGCGGCTCGCCGTCTCCCCCAGGCCGGCCAACACCGGCGCCACCTCGGCGAGCGCCCGGTCGCGCTCGACCGGGTTGCCGACGTCGGTGCGCTCGAGGACGAGGCCGACCTGGAAGGCGACCAGCTCCTCGGCCCGCTCGAGGATCCCGCGGAAACGCTCCGCCCCGCCCTCCGCGGCCATCATCTCCGCCGGGTCCTCCCCGGCCGGCATTGCCGCCACCCGCAGCCGCATCCGCCGTCCGGCGGCGACGGTCTGGGCCCGCAGCATCGCCTCCTGGCCGGCCGCGTCGGCGTCGAGCGCCAGCACCACCTCGTCGACCATCCCCGAGAGCGCCGCCACCTGCTCGCCGGTGATCGCGGTCCCCATCACGCCGACCGCCTCCTCGATCCCGGCCTGGTGCAGGGCAAGGACATCGGTGTATCCCTCGACTACGACCGCGCGCCCCGCTTTCGCGATCGCCGCTTTGGCCCGATCGACGCCGTAGAGGATCTGGCTCTTGTGGAAGAACTCCGTCTCGGCGGTGTTGACGTACTTGGCGCCCTGGTCGGAGCGCATCGCCCGCCCGCCGAAGCCGAGGACGCGGCCGCGGCGGTCGCGGATCGGGAACATGATCCGCTCGCGGAAGCGGTCGTACTCGCCGCCGCTGCGGCCCCGCTGCACCAATCCGACCCCGCGCAGCTCCTCGACGCTGAAGCCGGCGCGCTGGCCGCGGACCAGGAGCTTGTCCCAGGCGCTCGGCGCGTAGCCGACGCCGAAGTCGCGCAGCACCTCTTCCCGCAGCCCCCGCTGCAGTAGATAGTCGCGCGCCTTCCCCGCCTCCTCGGACTCCCAGAGGTAGCTGGCGTAGAAAGCCGAAGCCCGTTCCAACAGCTGCTCTAGCCGGCGCCGGCGCTGCCGTTTGGCCTCCGCCCGCGGGTCCTCCTGCTCGCGCTCCAGCTCGACCCCGTAGCGGTCGGCGAGCAGCTCGACAGCCTCGGCGAAGTTGAGCCCGTCCTTCTCCTCGACGAACTTGATCACGTCGCCGCCGACCCCGCAGCCGAAGCAGTGGTAGAGCTTTTCCTGCGGCTCGACCGAGAACGAGGGGGTGCGCTCGTCGTGGAAGGGGCAGAGGCCGACGTAACGCGCCCCCTGGCGGCGCAGGTCGGTGTGGGCGGAGATGACCTCGACGATGTCCGCGGCCTGCTTGACCCGGTCGACGCTCTCATGGGAGATCAGGGCCATCAGAACCTCGACTCCTCGGGCACCGTCAGCTCGGTGAACTTGGCGATGCAGAAGCGGTCGGTCATGCCGGCGATGTAGTCGGCGACCCGCTGCGGGTCGCTTGCCCCCGGGTCCCACTCGGGGATCTCGTCGGGGTGGTCGAGGTAGTGATCGAAGAGGCCCTGCATCGTCCGCTGGACGCGCTCGTGCTCGCTCCGCGCCTCCGGCCCCAGGTAGACGCGGTCGAACATGAACTTGCGCAGGCGCAGCATCGCTCCCCCGACCTCGCTGCCCTGTCTGATCTCTTCGGCGCTTTCGGAGTGATCGACGATGTCGCGGACCAGGGTGTCGATTCGCTGCGAGCCGGTCGGGCCGAGCAGCGCGATCTCCGCCGCCGGCAGGTCCTCGGGCCGCAGGATCCCCGCCCGCAGGGCGTCGTCGATGTCGTGGTTGATGTAGGCGACGCGGTCGACCAGCTTGACGATCTGCCCCTCCAGCGTCGCCGGCTTGGAGGAGCCGGTGTGGTTGAGGATGCCGTCGCGGACCTGCTCGGTCAGGTTCAGCCCCTCGCCGTCGCGCTCGAGCACGTCGACCACCCGCAGCGAGTGCTCGTTGTGGCGGAAGCCGGTCCCGCAGCGGTCCCGCAGGGCGGCGTCGAGCGCCTCCTCGCCCGCGTGGCCGAACGGCGGGTGCCCGAGGTCGTGTCCAAGGCCGATCGCCTCGGTCAGGTCCTCGTTCAGCCGCAACGCTCGGGCAACGGTGCGAGCGATCCCGCATGCCTCGAGCGTGTGCGTGAGCCGGGTCCGGTAGTGATCGCCCTCGGGGGCGACGAAGACCTGCGTCTTGTGCTTCAGCCGCCGGAACGACTTCGAGTGAACGATCCGGTCGCGATCACGCTGAAAAGGCGTCCGCAAAGGACTATCCGCCTCCTCCCGCACCCTCTTCGCCGGATACGACCGCGTTGCCTCCGGAGCAAGAAACTCCTCCTCCAAGGCAGCTATGCGGTCCTCAAAGGCGACGGTGGCAGGCACTTGCCGATCATAAGGCGACTTCGGGCGGGGACAGGGGAGGGGTTCGGCGGACAACAGCGGGGAGGGTCCGGCGAACCCCTCCCCTGTCCCCTACGCGGCTGCGCGGAGTTGGACGTGAGCGTGGTGCTCCAAGGTCTCGCCGATCGCCCGCTCTACTTGACGCAGGGCACGAGGATCGGCACCGGGTGCGTCACTCAGCGGCTGGGCTAGTCCCTGGACCATAAATCGGTGGGCTTCCTCGTCGAGGGCGAAAGAGCCCGCTTCGCAGCTGCCGCAGACGACCCCCCCGGCGGCACCCGAAAAGCCGGCGAGGTAAGCGGCCTCGCCGCATTGGGCGCAGGAAGCGAGCTCGGGGGCGAAGCCGGCGACGAGCGCCAGCTTCAATCGGAAGGCGAGCGCGGTCTCGAGGGTGGCCGCGCGCGGCTCGGCGGCATTGTCGAGCAGGGAGAGGTAGCGGCAGAGGAGGTTGTAGGCGGGGGGATTTGGCTCTTCGGAGTCCAGCAGGCGCAGGACCGCGTCGCAGGCGCGGGCGCCGGCGGTGAGCGCCGCCCCCGAGGAGCGCAGGCGCGGATAGCCGTCGACGGTGGTGGCGCTGGTCACGGTCATCAGGTCGCTGCGGCCTTCGTGCAGCATCAGGTCAAGCCGGAAGAACGGCTCCAGCCGGCCGCCGAACCGGGATCGGGGTTTGCGCGCCCCCTTGGCGATAGCCCCGATCCGGCCGCGGCTCTTCGAGTAGAGGTGGAGGATGCGATCAGCCTCGCCGTAGCGAATGCTCCGCAGCACCACCGCCTCCGTCTTGACCGTAGTCCCGGCCACGAAACCAAAGATGAACGACGGACCGGACGGACCCGCGAGCCTATTTCCGCTGGGCCCGCCGTTTCGGTCTGCGCCGCAGCCTCACCTGGCAGCTCGGGCAGAAGTAGGTGGAGCGGCCGCCGACGACGATGCGGACGATCGTGCTGCCGCAGCGGGGACAGTCCTCGCCCTCCCGCGTGTGGACGAGGAACTCGTTCTGCATCGTCCCTTTCTCGCCTCGCGCGTCCCGGTAGTCGTCGATCGAGGAGCCGCCGGCGTCGATCCCTGCCTCCAGGGCGGCGACGACGGCGTCGCGCAGCGCCTCCAGGTGCTCGGGCTTCATCGAGCCAGCGGGTGAGAGCGGATGCAGCTCGGCCCGGAAGAGCGCCTCGTCGGCGTAGATGTTGCCGACCCCCGCCACCCCCGACTGGTCGAGCAGGAATGACTTCAGCGGCGCCGTGCGACCGGCCGCCATCTCCCCCAGCGCCTGCGCCGTGAACTCCGGCGCGAAAGGCTCCAGCCCGAGCTTTGCGAAGCGCGCTTCGAGGCCGTCGTCGTCGACCAGGAACGCCTCGCCGAAGCGGCGCGGGTCGGTGAACCAGAGCTCGCGCCCGTCGTCGAGTACGAAGCGGGCGCGCAGGTGCCGTTCCTCGGTCGAGCACTCGCTCTCGTACAGCCGCCGGCCCTCCGAGGGGTCGATCACCTCCTCCCCCTCGCGGAGGATCAGGTTGCCGGTCATCCGCAGGTGCATGACCAGCGTCCGCCCGCCGTCGAGCCCCATCAGGATGTACTTGCCGCGGCGGCCGAGGTGCTCGATCGTCGCCCCGTCCACCGCCTCGCCCAGCTGCTGCGGCGAGACCGGCCGCGACCAGCGCGGGTCCAGGACTTCGAGGCGCTCGATCCGGTGCCCCTCGACCTCGGGCCCGAGCTGCCTGACGACGGTCTCCACCTCCGGCAGCTCGGGCATGCCGAAGTTCTACTTCATGCCGGCGTTCGTCCTTGGTATCCCGTAGCCGGTACCAAGGACGAACGCCGGCTACTCGCTGGCGCGGGGGTGGGCGGAGAAGTAGACCTCCTTGAGGCGGTCGCCCGAGAGGTGCGTGTACATCTGCGTGGTCGAGATGTCGGCGTGACCCAGCATCTCCTGGACGGCGCGAAGGTCGCAGCCGCCGGCGAGGAGGTGGGTGGCGAAGCTGTGGCGCAGCGTGTGCGGGCTCATCTTGCCGGCGAGGCCGGCGTCGCGGGCGTGGCGCTGGACGATCTTGTAGAGGCCCTGCCGGGTCAGCGGGCCGCCGCGGAAGTTGACGAAGAGCTTGGCCTCGTGGCGGTCGCCGACGAGCTTCGCTCGGCCGCCGCGCAGGTAGCCGTTGATCGCGGCGATCGCCTGGCGACCGAGCGGCACCAGCCGCTCCTTGCTGCCCTTGCCGCGGGCACGCAGGACGCCCTCGCGGAGGTCGACGTCGCCGAGCTCCAGCCCGATCGTCTCCGAGGCCCGCAGCCCGCAGGCGTACATCACCTCCAGCAGCGCCCGGTCGCGCAGCGCCGTCGGCTCGCTCCCCTTCGGTGCCGCCAGCAGCTTCTGCACCTCGGAGTAGTTGAGGACGTGGGGCAGTTTCTTCGAGCGCCGCGGCGCGCTCAACGCCGCCGTCGGGTCGTCGCCGATCAGCTCGTCGCGCCGCAGGTGCTTGTAGAAGGAGCGTAGGCAGGCAGCCTTGCGGTGGATCGTCGCCGCCGAGCAGGCCGGCCGGCCCTCCCCCGTCGCCAGCTCGGCCAGGAAGTCGGCGATGTCGGCGCCGCTCGCCTCGAGCGCGTCGCGATCGTGAGCGGAGAGGTATTCGCCGTACTGCATCAGGTCGGTGCGGTAGGCGTTGAGGGTGTTGCGCGAAAGGCCGCGCTCGAGCTCCAGGTAGGAGAGGAAGTCGAGAACGAGGGACTCGAAGCGAGCATCCGCCCCAGGCTTCGCAGGCGCGCCAGGTGACCGGGGCTTGATCGCGACCGCCATGGCCGCTGTTTTCTGCCCGTGGCGCTACAACCCTTGGCCCGCAAGGGACCGTGCGAGCACGGCACCGGCGGCAAGCGGCGCCGCGAAGAAGAGCGGGTCCTCCGTGAGGCTGCGGCCCATCGTCGTCGTCGGCAGGCCCGAGGCGCCATAGCCGTCGAGGTCGGCCGGGGCAGCGAGAACCCGGTGCTCTGAGGACTCCAGCTCCTCGGCGATCTCCGGCTCTCCCGCCGGGACGGCGACGTCCACCGGCGCCAAGAGCAGGGCGAGAACGGTGCGGGTGTGGTGGCTGAGGCCGAGGTGCCGCTTGCGGGGGTCGGCGCTGGAGAGGCGGGGTGAGACCAGAGCCGGGAGCCGGAGGCTGAGGGCGGCGTGCGCGGTCTCGAGCGCCGCCATCCCGCCGTGGCCGAAAGCGGTGTCGGAGCCGATGATGCCCGGGCCGGGGCCAGCCAGGACCGCGTCCCAGCCGAGCTCCGCAGCGGCGTCGAGGGCGCCGACGACGCTGAGCGCCTCGCGGTCGCCCCCGTATGCGGGGCCGGCCGTCACATGCCCGGCGAGGAGCCCGCGCTCCCGCAGCTCTCGCACATCCCGGGAGAACGAGCCGGGCAGCGCTCCGCCCGCCGTCTGCACGTACCCAACCCGCGACCCCGGCGCCGCCCGCGCCAGCGCCCAAGCCGTCGGCGCCAGGTGTCCGTGCAAAGGCAAAACCACAACCGAGACCCCACCCCCTCGCTCACCTGTTCCTTCTCGTTGCTCTGGACCGGAAAGGAACAGGCGAATGCCTTGGCGCTCCGTGGGGTCGACCGGGTGCTGGAGCGAGGTGTAGTTCAGCTTCATCACGTGGGCGTCGCCCCCGACGCCGCTCCCGTCCAGCCCGCGGGTGAGGTTGACGTGGACGACGTCGAAGCCGCCGGATCCGAGACCGAGGTCGAGCGCGGCGACGTTGACGACGACCTCGTCGCCCTCGCGCATCTCCCCCAGCAGCACCTCGTCGGCCCATGCCCGCCGCCGCTCCCCGCCGACCTCGACTTCGAGCGGGTCGGCCGATACGACCACCCCCCGGCGCAGCTTCAGGCGGCCCGCCACTACTGCGCCGGCGCCGGCTGCGCGGCGGCGGCGAGGATCCGTTCGCATACCTCGAGCATCTTGTCGAGGCTGCGCGCCGGGACCATCTCCTCAGAGGTGTGGACCCCGTCGGTGCCGTTGGAGAGCAGAAGGCAGTCGAGCCCGTCTCGGCGGAAGACGTTGGCGTCGCTGCCACCGCCGATCGCGACCCGCTGCGGCTCCAGCCCGGCATCGCGCAGGCCCGTCTCGGCCAGCGCCAGGGCCGCCGACTCTTTCGGCACCTCGTAGCCGCGGAAGAGCTCTTCGATCCGCACGTCGACGTCGCAGCCGTGCTCGCTCGCGCCCCAGGCGCAGGCGTCAGCGATCTTCCCCGCCACCTCCGCCGCCCGCTCGGTGTCGAGGCTGCGCGCCTCAGCGTGGATCGCGCAGTGGCCGGGGACAACGTTGCCGGAGGTGCCCCCGGAAATCAGGCCGACGTTGGCAGTCGTCCCCTCGTCGAGCCGGCCGATCTCCATCCGCGTTATCGCCGCCGCCGCGGCGGCGATCGCGTTGCTGCCGTCCTCGGGACGGATCCCGGCGTGGGCCTCGACGCCGATGAAGTCGGCGAGGATCTTCTGCTGCGTCGGGGTCGAGACGATCACCTCGCCGACGGGGCCGGCGTGGTCGAGGACGAAGCCCGCGCGCGAGCGCAGCTGCGAGGCGTCGAGCGCTTTCGCCCCCCGCAGCCCCTGCTCCTCGGCGACGGTCAGCACCAGCTCGACACCGACCGGGCCCGGCCGTTCGACGTGGCGCGCGACCAGCTCCATGAAGACAGCAACGGCCGCCTTGTTGTCGGCGCCGAGGATCGTGTCGCCGCGGCTGCGGAACACCCCTTCGTCATCGACGACCTCGACCTGGCCACGGTGGGGAACGGTGTCGACGTGGGCGCAGAACATCAGCCACTCCTCGCCGGTCCCGGCCGAGCGTGCGATCAGGTTGCCGGAGCCGGCCTCGGCCGCGGCAGCCGCGTCGTCTTCTGCCACCTCCAGCCCCATCGCCCGCAGTTCCGCCGCCAGCGTGTCGGCGATCTCGCGCTCCTCGCCGGTGGGGCTGCGGACCTCGCAGTAGCGGACGAATCGCTCATGGAGCCTCGAACTCACGAGCGGAAGGCTAAACGGGAATGCTCAGCCGGGGTCGACGTCGACCCAGCTAGGCGGAGCGGCGGACGCTGACGTCGTCGCCCTCGACGCTCGGCTCGGCGCCGATCTGGTCGACGACCTCGACCTCGGCGGCGTCGCCAGGCTGCGTGCCTGCGTGGGCGGCCGCGGCGCCGACGAACTCGCGGAAGAGCGGCTCGGGCCGGTTCGGGCGCGAGTTGAACTCCGGGTGGTACTGGGAGGCGACGTAGAACGGGTGGTCGTGCAACTCGACCATCTCGACCAGGCGCTCGTCGGGCGAGGTGCCGCCGCAGACGAGCCCCTCGTCTTCGAGCCGCCGGCGCAGCTGGTTGTTGACCTCGTAGCGATGGCGGTGGCGCTTGTAGATGACCGCCTCGCCGAAGATTTCCCGGGCTTTCGTGCCCTCGTGGAGTTTCACCGGGTCGGCGCCGAGGCGCATCGTCCCGCCCATGTCGGAGACCTCCTTCTGCTCCGGCAGCAGGTCGACGACCGGGAATGGCGTCTCGGGGTCGAACTCGGCAGAGTTGGCGCCGTCCATGCCGGCGACGTGGCGGGCGAACTCGACGACTGCGATCTGCATCCCCAGGCAGATCCCGAAGTAAGGGATCGACTTCTCGCGGGCGATCCGGGCGGCTTCGATCTTGCCCTCGATTCCGCGCTCGCCGAAGCCGCCGGGGATGAGGATCCCGTCGCAGCCCTCGAGCTTCTCCGGGTCGAAGTTCTCGGAGTCGACCAGCTCGACCTTGACCTCAACCCCGTGGTGGAAGCCGCCGTGCTCGAGCGCCTCGATCACCGACTTGTAGGCGTCGGCGAGCTGGACGTACTTGCCGACCACCGCGATCCGCACCTGACCCGTGGCGGAATCGGCGCGGCGCACCATCTCCTCCCACTCGGAGAGGTCCGGCGACGGGGCCTCCATCCCGAAGTGGTCGAGGACGAGGTCGTCGACTCCCTCGGCGCGGAAGACGAGTGGCACCTTGTAGATGTTGTCGACGTCGTGGGCGGAGACCACCGCATCGACGGGAAGGCTGGCGAAGAGGGCGATCTTGCCGCGGATCTCGCGATCGAGGCGCCCCTCGGAGCGGCAGATCAGAGCGTGAGGCTGGATCCCGATCCGGCGCAGCTCGACGACCGAGTGCTGGGTCGGCTTCGTCTTCAGTTCGCCGGCGTGCCCCACATACGGAACCAGCGTCAGGTGGACGAACATCGCCCGCTTCGGCCCGAGGTCGGTGTAGAGCTGGCGGATCGACTCGAGGAACGGCAGCGACTCGATGTCGCCGACGGTGCCGCCGATCTCGGTGATCACGAAGTCCACCGCCTGCGACTCGGCGACGATGAGGATTTTCTGCTTGATCTCGTTGGTGATGTGCGGGATCACCTGGACGGTGGCGCCGAGGTAGTCGCCGCGGCGCTCGCGTTTGATCACCGAGTTGTAGACCGCGCCGGCGGTGACGTTCGAGGCCCGCGTCGCGTTCTCGTCGGTGAAGCGCTCGTAGTGGCCGAGGTCGAGGTCGGTCTCCGCCCCGTCCTCGGTGACGAAGACCTCGCCGTGCTGGAACGGGCTCATCGTCCCCGGATCGACGTTGATGTAGGGGTCGAACTTCTGCAGCTGGACCCGGTATCCGCGGGAGACGAGCAGGCGCCCGATCGAGGCCGCGGTGATCCCCTTGCCAAGGGCCGAAACGACTCCGCCGGTGACGAAAATGAACTTGGTGTCGCCTTTGTTCCCTGGACTCATGCTCTGCCGAGCGAGTCTAGCCAGCGCAGGGGCGGAACCGAGTCGATCGTCTTCGAAATAGACCGCAACTCGCCGTAAATCGTCAGCGCGAGGACCACCGCGAGAGCGAGCAAGCGGGCGTCGGGGCCGAGAACGGTCAGCAACCAGACCCCCGCGACCGCCCCGATCAGGTTCGAGCCGGTGTCCCCCAGCATCGCCCGCTCGCCCAGGGTCAGCCAGGCGCCGACGATCACCGGCCCGACGAAGATCCCCAGCAGTTCCAGCGGCTCCCAGGTCCAGGCGCCGAGGCAAAGGCCCGCCCCCAGCAGCGCCAATACCTTCTCCGCCCGCCCCGGCCGCAGGTCAAGCAGGTTGAACAGATTCGTCGCCAGGATCAGCAGCGCCACGTCGGCGACGTAGCGCCAGTCTTCGAGGCCGCGCCCGGAGACGACGTAGGCCGCCAGTGCCAGGGCGCCGATCGCCTTGATCGCCCCGGTCGAGAGCGATCCTCGGCGCAGCGCCGCCCAGTGCCCGCGCCAGCCGCGCGGGGCCGCCGCCGCCTCGCCGCGCCCGAGGGCGTCGTCGAGGAAGCCGAGGAAGGCGATCCCCAGCAGGTAGGGCAGCCAGCGGCGCAGCTCCGGCGCCAGCAGGTCGAGGTCGGCGCGGTCGTCGAGGAAGGCGAGCGGCGCCAGCGCCACCAGCGCCGCCGTCGCCAGGACGGCGCCAAGCGGAAACGCCAGCAGGGCCCCGCGGTAGTTCTCCCGCACCAGCCCCGCCTCACGCAGGCCGCGCGCCCCCGCCGGGACGAGGAACACGGAGATCGCCAGCGCCAGCGGCAGCCCGACCCAGTACACGCCGCTATTCCGCCTCGGTCAGCAGGTCCGGCAGCAGCTGGTCGGCGCTGCCCTTGACGCCAAAGCTGCCGTCAGCGCCGAGCATCGCGAAGACCATCGCCAGCTGCCCCGCCTTCTGGTCGACGTCGTCGACGCTCGCGAGGTCGCTCGACTGGAAGAAGGGGACGTTCGAGGTGTCGTCGGTCGAGGTCTCGACCCCGACCGCCGGCACCCGCGTCCGCGTGATCCCGTTCATCAGCCCGGCCTCGAGCTGGTTGGTCTTTTCCCGCTGCGCCATACCCATCTCTTCCGGCTGGTCGCGGACGACGATGACGCCGTCGAGGCCGCCGAAGCTGCCGCTGGTGCGTGAGAAGAGGTGGCCGCGGACGACGTCCGGCAGGGTCCCGCCGACCACGAGCTGGCGCCCAAGCCCCGACCCCAGTTCGGTCAGCGCGTCAGGGTTCGTGCGCAGGTCGGCGAGGCGCGTCTGCGCCAGGTCTTCGGCGAGGCCGTTGACGTCGGCCGGCTCCCGCACCACCCCGACCCCGACCAGCCGGCCCCCGGTCGGCGCCAGCGCCTCCTCGACTTCCCCGGTGATGTCGCTCGGCAGGTTGCCGAGGGCGAGGATCGCGAACCGCCGGCCGAGGAGCCGTTCCCGCGTCAGCACCGGGTAGACCCGTTCGGAGAACTCGTCGGCCCGGTTCAGGTCGGCGTTCAGGTCGTCGGCCCGGGAGCGGGCGTCCTGGAGGTTGCCGACGAGGCTGTGCTCGAGGTCGCGCCGGGTGTTGGTGAGGGCGTCGCCCCCGAACTCGGCGCCGACCAGGATCCCCACCGCGAGGGCGATGAAGACGGCGATCAGCGAGGCGGCGTGGTAGCGGGCGGAATACCCCATGCGGGGGCGAAGGCTAGTGCCTGCCGAGCACTGCCGCCGCCGCTATCAGTCGATCCCGAGCCAGATCCGGATCTTCAGCCAGACCAGTTCGAAGACGTCGTTGAGGGCTGGAGAGGTGATCACGAGGATCGTCAGCAGGACGAGGAAGGCGACTGCGAAGAAGGCCAGCGGCGCCAGGGTGGAGCTCGGGTTGTAGAGGCGGCTGACGCCCTTGGCGTCGACAAGCCGCTCACCGATCTTCAGCCGGGTCAGGAAGGTCGAGGACATGCCGCCGCGCTTACGGTCGAGGAACTCGATCAGGTTGAAGTGGGCGCCGACGCTGACGATCAGCGCCGCCCCCTTCTCATGCGCCAACAGCATCGCCACGTCCTCGCTCGTCCCCGCGGCGGGGACGACCTGGTGCGGGAGGCCAGCCTCGCGCAGGCGCTCCTGGCCCGGCGCCCGGCCGTCGGGGTAGGCATGGACGATCAGCTCGGCGCCGCAGCGCAGGGCCGCGTCGCTGGCCGAATCCATGTCGCCGAGGATGACGTCGGGCTTCAGCCCCGCTTCCAGCACCCCATCGGCGCCGCCGTCGACGGCGACGATCAGCGGCCGCACGTCGCGGATGTAGGCCCGCAGGGCCTTCAGGTCGCGGCGGTGGCGGTCGCCGCGGACGACGATCAGCGCGTGGCGGTCGCGGAAGGAAGCCCGGGTTGGCGGGAAGGCGATGTTGCCGGTGAGGAGGTCGGTCTCTTCGCGGACGTGGGCGACCGTGTTCTCGGCGAATTCCCCGAGCGCCTCGTCGATCCGCTTGCGGTGCTCCTGCATCTCGCGCTCCAGCTCGGCGACCCCAAGGGCCCGGCCCCTGGCGACCTCCTCCCCATCGACCGAGATCGACCCGCCGACGAGGCGGACGCGGTCGCCGTCGCTGAGGCGCTCGAACAGGCCCGCCTCCGGGGCGTCGATCAGCTTGATCCCGGCGCGGGCGAGCATCAGCGGCCCCGCGTTCGGATACCGGCCCTGCGAGGAAGGCGACGCGTTCAAGACCGCTGCCACCTCGGCTTCGATCAGCTCCTCGGCGGCGATGCGGTCGATGTCGACGTGGTCGATCACCGCCACCTCCCCCGGCCGCAGCCGCTTCACCAGGTGCTTCGTCCGCTCCCCCAGCCGGGCTACGCCTTCGACAGGTGAATCGGGCCGCGCGCCGTTCCTGCGCCCGAGCAGGGCGGGAAGGCGTCGGCGACTGGCGGTGGCCACCGGGTCAGGTTAGGCGAATCGAGCGGGACAGGGCAAGGGTCAGGCGGCCTTAAGAAGCTCTCGCGCGTGGCGCGTCGCCGCTTTGTCCGAGCTCTCGCCGCCGAGCATGCGGCGGATCTCGGAGACGACCCCCTCGCCTTCCAGCCGCTCGACGCTGGCCGAGGCCTCCGCGCCGCTGACGTCCTTTTCGAGCCTGAAATGAGCGTCGGCGAGGGAGGCGACCTGCGGCAGGTGGGTGATGCAGATCACCTGTCGCTCGCCGGCCAGGGCCCGCAACCGCTCACCGACGACCCGGGCGGTGTTGCCGCCAATGCCGGCGTCGATCTCGTCGAAGACCATCGTCGCGGCGCTGCCGCCCTGCCCGAGGCCGCTCAGCGCCAGCATCACCCGGGAAAGCTCCCCGCCGGAGGCGGCATCGCGCAGGGGCGCCGCCTCGATCCCAGGGTTGGGGGCGACGCGCAGCTCGACCGTCTCCCGCCCCGAGGCGCCGTAGCCGTCCGGGTGGGGCTCCAAGACGACCTCGAGCGTGGCGCCCGCCATCGCCAGCTGCTCCAGCTCCGCCGCCACGCGCTTCTCGAGTGGGCGCGCCGCCGCTTCGCGGCCGGCGCTCAGTTTCTCGCCGAGGCCGGCTCGCTGCGCCTCGGCCGCCGACAGGGCAGCCTCCGCCTCCGCGCTTCGCTCCTCGGCTCCCTCGAGTTGGGCGATCTCCACCCGGCAGCGCTCGGCATGCGCCAGCACCGACTCGACGCTGCCGCCGTGCTTGCGCTCGAGACGGTCGATCGCTTCCAGCCGCTCCTCGATCGCCAGCAGCCCACCGGGGTCAGCCTCGATCCCCTCGCTGTAGTCGCGCAGCTCGGAGGCGACGTCGCCCAGCTCGACCCCGATCGCCGCCACCCGCTCGGCGATTGCGTCGAGGCCCTGGTCGAGGCCGGCCGCACCCTGCAACGCCGATTCGGCCTCGGCAATCGAAGCGGCGGCGCCGCCACCGTCGACCTCAGCGCCGGCAAGGCCGCCGTACGCCGCTCCGGCCGCTTCCCGCAGCCCCTCGGCGTGCCGCAGCCGCTCCCTCTCCGCCGCCATCTGCTCACGCTCCTCCGGCACCGGCGCCACCGCCTCGATCTCGGAGAGCTCGTAGCGGTAGAGGTCGAGGTCCCGCTCGCGCGACCCTTCCCGCTCGCGCAGCTCCGCCAGCTCGGCGCTGAGCCGCCCGCACTCCCGGTGCGCCTCTCGGTAATCCCGGCGCAGCGCTAGGTGCTCGGCGCCGGCGAAGCCGTCCAGGATCTCCAGCTGGGCCGAGGAGATCGTCAGCCGGCGGTGCTCATGCTGACCGAAGAAGGCCAGCAGCCGCCCGCCCAGCAGCTTCAGGTCGGCCGCGGTGGCGGCGCGACCGGCGACGAAGGCGCTGGTCCGGCCGCCGGCGGAGACCCGGCGGCCGAGCACGACCTCCTCGGCGCCCTCGGGCAGCCGCTCGGCCAGCTCAGCGAACTCAGCCTCGTCCAACAACCCCTCGGGCAGGTCGAAGACCCCCTCCACCCAGGCCTCCGGCGCCCCCGGCCGAACGATCTGCGCTTTGGCTTTGCCACCCATCAGGAGGTCCAGCGAGTGCGCCAAGACGGTCTTCCCAGCACCGGTCTCACCGGTAATCGCGTTCAGCCCCTCCCCCAGCCGCAGTTCGGCCCGCTCGATCAGCAGAAGGTTCTCGATCCGCAGCTCGCGCAGCATGCGTTCTATCTAGCACCTGGTGCGGCGGGTCCCTTCAGGACAGGCCCTCTTTGCGGGCGGGACCCGTCACGGGCTGTTCGGGGATGCCTGCGCAGGATGCTCGGCATCCCCGGCGCCCGCGCCACCCACCCGACAAAGGCCTCGACTAGACGCTGTCGTCTACGAGGAACTCCGTCTCTTCCAAGCGGCTCGTAGGAGGGGTGTCGGTGGGGGTCCCTGGGTACTTGGCACGGAGACCGAGAGTTGCGGCATCAGGCGCCAGCTATCCCCGACCCGACTCGGCGGAGGTGCTCCC
>JBJMKN010000010.1:0-9590 GCA_045805765.1 Solirubrobacterales bacterium | reverse complement strand
CCCGCTCGGTCGTCCCCGAGCTCGTCCTCCGCTTCGGCGAGATGCCGACCTCGAAGCCGCTGCGGGCCTGGCTCGAGGCGAGCGGCGCCGACCAGATCGTGGTCGACCCGGGCGGCGGCTGGAACGAGCCGACCCGGCGCGCGGCCGCCCTGGTCCGCGCCGACCCGGTCGCCCTTGCCGCGGGGCTGGCCGAGCGCCTCGCGGGCGGCTCGCGGCCGGAGCCGGAGCGCTGGCTCGAGGCGGACCGGGCCGCCCGCGAGGCGTTCGCCGCAGAGCTGGCCCGGAGCGAGGAGCCGACGGAGCCTGGCCTGCAGGTCGCCCTCGGCGAGGCCTATGCGGACGGCGACCTCGTCTACACCGCCTCGAGCATGCCGATCCGCGACCAGGAGTCCTTCCTTCCCCCCGGCGACGCCGACGTGCTCTTCCTCTCCAACCGCGGTGCCAACGGCATCGACGGGCTCGTCTCCTCGGGGATCGGGGCCGCCCACGCGACCGGCCGGCCGACGGTGATCGTCACCGGGGACCTCGGCCTGCTTCACGACCTCGGCGGCCTGGCCGCGCTCGAGGACGTCGAGCCGCCCGTCCGCATCGTCATCGTCCACAACGACGGCGGCGGCATCTTCCACTTCCTGCCCCAGGAGGCGACGCTGGAGAGCGATGAGTTCGAGGCGCTCCTGGGGACGCCGCGCGGCGTCGACGCCGCCAAGGCCGCCGCCCTCTTCGACCTGCCCCATCGCAGCCTCGAGTCGCTGGAGGGCCTGCCCGCCGCTCTGGCCGCAGGCACCGGGCTGATCGAGGTGAAGACCGATCGCCGGAGAAACGTCGCCGCCCACCGTCAGCTCGCCGAGCGCGTCGCGGCCGCCCTTCGCTAGCAGCGGATGCGGCCCGCCTCGCGTCCGGGGCCCGGCTGCCAAGCGGGTCCCGAGTAGATCGTCCTCCGCTTCAGGGGGAAGATCTCGGTCTCGCAACTGCCGTCGGCGTTGATCTCGAGGACCGAGTTGGCCCATTCGAAGTGGCGCCCGCGGTAGCGGACGAAGGCGATCCGCTCGCCGGAGGGGTCCCAGCTGGCGAAGAGCTCGTATCCCGGGTCCGTGCGGGTGAGGCGGCGCAGCTTGCGACTGCCCAGGTCGAGGACGAAAAGATCGTTGAATTTACCCCGCCCGACCTTGCGGAAGAGCGCGATCTTGGTGCCGTCGGGCGAGTAGACCGGCTGCAGGCCGTCGGCGAGGAGCCGGGTCGCCTTCCCCGTGGCGAGGTCCAGCGCAATCGGTTCCGCCGGACGACGGCGGCCGACGGCCCGCGTCGCGAGCAGCGTCGTCCCATCCGGGGAGAAGGAGGAGGCGACGTACGTGAGGCCGGGGCGCGACGGCGTCAACTGCCGCTGCTCCCAGGTCTCGAGATCGATCGTCCAGATCGATTCCCCGCGCAGTTCTTCGCGGGTGAAGGCGATCGTATTCCCGTCGGGAGCGAAGACGGGCCATTCGGCGCCGGCGGCGTTGATCTCCTGGACCTCGCCCCCAGTGGCCGCCGCAAGGAAGAAGGAGAGAAGGCCGTTGAAGGCGAGCATCTCGCCGTCAGAGCGCCAGGACAGCGGCCCGAAGCCCTCCACCGGGCCGCCCTGTTCCTGACCGCCGGCGAGGCGCACCGGCGTGCCCCCTCGGGGGCCGACGGTGAGGAGCCTCACCCGGTTCGGCCTCCACGTTTCCTTGACGATGGCGAGGCGAGGCCCCGACGGCGTCGGTGCAGCGGCGACCGCAACGGGCAGGGTCAAGAGCACCAGCGCCGCCGCCAGCGCGGCCGGGACAGCACGGCGCATCCTCCGCCCCGCTAACACGTGATCCGCCCTGCTTCACGGCCCGGCCCCGGCTGCCAGGTCGGTGAGAAGTAGAGGCTGGGGCTGGGCGTACGGACCTTGGTCTGGCAGCTCCCATCCGCGTTTATCTCCATCAGGGAGTTCCCGTATCCGAAAGGGGCGTCCTCTGAGCGGACGAGGGGGAGACGGACGTAGGCGAGGCGCTCGCCGGAGGGATCCCAGCTGGGCGAGAGCTCGAGGCGCCCAGGGGTGCGGGTGAGGCGACGCAGGCCGGTCCCGTCCGCGTTGATGACGTACAGATCGCTGTCTTCCCCGCTGCCGCTGACGAAGTCTTCGGTCTCCCTGATCAGCGCGATCCTCTTCCCGTCGGGTGAGAAGACAGGCGAAGAGCCGTCGTCGTAGACGCGCTCGAGAATCTGTCCGCCGAGATCCATGATCACGGGCTGTGGCTCGCTCCGCAGCTCGTCCTCCACCGTCGCCAGGAGCGTCGACCCGTCGGGGGAGAACGACGACGCGACGTATCTAACCCCGCTTCGCCAGGGAGTGAGTTGCCGCCGGGGCCCGCCTGCAAGGTCGACCGTCCAGATCGAAGAGCCGTCGAAGCCTTCCTCCCAGTACTTGCCGCCGATTCTGGTCGGCGACGGTTCCTGGATCCTGCGGGTGAAGGCGAGGGTGTGTCCGTCGGGAGAGACGACGGGGCCTTCACCACCTTCGGTTCCCGGGATCGACGCGAGGCCGGAGCCGTCGGCCCGAAGCGAGAACAGCTTCTGGATGGGATCGGCGCCATCGCCGTCGCGGAAGCCGATGATTCCTGCGAAGACGAGGTCCGCGCCGCTCGGTCCCCAGGAGATCGGGGAGAAGAAGTCCAGGAGCGGCCGGGCGCGCCTGCCGCCTCCCGCGAGTCGGGACGGGCGGGTCCCCTTTGCGTTAACGGTGACCAGCTCGATCCCGTGCCCCCTCGTCGCCCTGACGACCGCCAGCCGCGGTCCCGGCGGCGCCTCGGCTACGGCCGGAGCGGCGATCGCGACCAGGACGATCGCGGCCAGGATCAGCCCTGCGAGACCCTTCCCCCTTGCGAGCACGCGGGGATTCTCGCGCATCGGTCAGACTGCCGCGTCACTCGGCCAGCAGCGGCAGCAGCGCCCCGAGCTTGACCTCGGTCTCGGCCAGCTCGGCCGCCGGATCGGAGCCGGCGACGACGCCGACGCCGGCGAAGAGGTGGGCCTCGCGGTCGCGGAGGAGGGCGCTGCGGAGGGCGACGCAGAATTCGCCGTCTTCGGTCGCGTCCATCCAGCCGACGGGGGCGGCGTACCAGCCGCGGTCCATGCCCTCGAGGTCGGCGATCGCATCCGCCGCCGCCGGCCAGGGCTCGCCGCCGACCGCCGGGGTCGGGTGCAGGATCCCCGCCAGCTCGATCGCCGAGTGGGGCTCGGCGAGCTGGGCGATCACCGGCGTCGCCAGGTGCTGGATGTTCGCCACCTTGACGATCCCCGGCTCGCTGCCCGCCTCGACCCAGATCGCGTGCGGGCGCAGGGCGCGGACGATCCGCTCGGCGACGATCCGCTGCTCGCGGCGGTCCTTGTCGCTGCGCATCAGCTGCTCGCCGAGGTGGTCGTCGACGGCCGGGTCGGAGCTGCGGCGGGTCGACCCGGCGAGGGCGACGGTGGAGACGCCGGCGCCCGAGCGGCGGACGAGAAGCTCTGGGCTGGCGCCAATGAAGGCGGCCTCCGGGGTGCCGCAGCAAAAGCAGAAGCAGGCCGGGAACTGCTCGCGCATGGCGCCGAAGACGGCGGCGGGATCGTGGGCGGCGGCGGCGCTGACGATCACCTCGCGGGCGAGCACGACCTTGCTGATCGCGCCGGCGGCGATCCGCGATGTGGCGCCCTCGACGGCGGCTTCGAACTCGCGCGGGGAGCGGGCGCTGCGGATCTCCGGGTGCGCGGTCGGGTGCGGGTCGAGCAGCGGCAGCGCCGCCCCGAGCCTGAGGCTGGCAAGCCGCGCCGCGAGCCTCTCCCCCGTCCGCTCGACGTCCTCCCCCGGCTGCACGACGGCGTTGACGGTGAGGAAGGCCCGCCCCTCGCTGCGACATAGGGAGGCCTCCGGCAGGACCATCGAGGCCGGCGATAGCGAGGACCAGGTCGGGGTCGAGCCGCCATCAGAGGCGAAGGCGAAGCCGCCGAGCCAGACCGCCCCCGCGCCCGCCGGAAGGCCTCGCGGCTCCTCGACCACCGCATCGCCGCCTACCCGCAGAGACTCCTCGGCGACCTCGGCGAAGCGCTTCTCCCCGCGGGAGCTCGCCTCGTGCGCCACGCCGAGCCCCGCCAGCGCGAACTCGCGGTCGGGCTGCTCCCAGCAGAACCAGCGGTCGGAGGCGAGCCGCGAGGCGAACACCGCCGCGCAGGGGTCGGCGACCTCAACCTCGCTGGTGACGCTTACGAGGGTGCGTCGTTGCCGCCCGGCGGCCTTATGCAGCGCGCCGAGGAGAGCCTCAGTCGTGACCACGGCCGATGGCGATCTCGCCCGTGCGGACCATTTCGACCAGGCCGTGGGGACGGACCATCCGCTCGAAGGCCTCGATCTTGTCGGCGGAGCCGGTGACCTCGATCGTCATCGTCCGCCGCGCCACGTCGACGATTTTCGCCCGGAAGATCTCGGCGAACTGGATGATCTCGGCCCGGTTCTCGACCGCCGAGGAGACCTTGAACAGGGCCATCTCGCGGGCGACCGTCTCCTCCGGCGCCATGTCGCGGATCTTCAGCACGTTGACGAGCTTGTGCAGCTGCTTGGTCACCTGGTCGATCGGGTGGACGGCGCCGTCGAGGGTGAGGGTGATGCGGGAGACGCTGGGGTCGTCGGTCGGCCCGACCGCGAGCGTGTCGATGTTGAAGCCGCGGCGCGAGAAGAGGCCCGCGACGCGCGCCAGCACGCCCGGTTTGTTCTCCACCTGGATCGAGAGGATGTGCTTGCGGCCGGTCAGCTGGCCGGGCATGTGCAGGTCCTCCAACTTCACCACCTGGGGAGTTCCCGCCTCCATCATGAGCCTCCTGACCAAGCAGACCAAGGACGCAGGGAGCGTGGCGTGCTCTGCACGCGAGCGACCGAGGACGCCGGTATGCGCAGCGTCAGGTGGCTCATGACACCGCCTTGCGCGGCGCCTCGACCATGTCGCGGGCGGCGTTGCCCGGCGGGATCATCGGATAGCAGTTCTCTTCGCGGGCGACGCGGGCGTCGAGCAGGACCGGGCCGTCGTGCTCGAGCGCGGCGACCATCTGCTCCTCCAAGTCGGCGGCGTCCTCGCAGCGCATCCCTTTGGCGCCGAAGGCCTCGGCCAGCTTCACCCAGTCCGGGCTGGAGCCCATGTCGACGGAGCTGTAGCGGCGATCCCAGAAGAGCTCCTGCCACTGGCGGACCATCCCCATGTAGCCGTTGTTCATCAGGAAGACCTTGACCGGGATGTCCTCGCTGACGCAGGTCGCCATCTCCTGGATGTTCATGATCAGGCTGCCGTCGCCGGCGATGCAGACGACCTGCTCGTCGGAGCAGGCGACCTTGGCGCCGATCGCGCTCGGCAGCCCGAAGCCCATCGTCCCGAGGCCGCCGGAGTTGATCCAGCGCCGCGGCTTGTCGAAGCCGTAGTACTGCGCGGCCCACATCTGGTGCTGGCCGACGTCGGAGGTGATGATCGCGTCGCCCTGGGTCGCGCGGTGCATCGCCCGGATCATGAACTGGGGTTTGATCTCCCCCCTCTGGTCGCTCGACTCGTCGTAGTAGAGCGGGTGCGCGTCCTGCCAGCCGCGCAGCGTGTTCCACCACTCGTCGAGTCGGCTGGAGTCGGTCTGCAGCGCCCTGTACTCGCGGGTCAGCTTCGGCAGCACCTTCTTGGCGTCGCCGACGATCGGGATGTGGGCGCCGACGTTCTTCGAGATCTCGGCCGGGTCGATGTCGATGTGGATGACCTTGGCGTGCGGCGCGAACTCTTCGAGCTTGCCGGTGATGCGGTCGTCGAAGCGGGCGCCGATGGCGACGATCAGGTCGGCCTTGTCCATCGCGTGGTTGGCGGCAAAGGTGCCGTGCATCCCCAGCATCCCGAGGAAGTTCTCGTGCGAGGCGGGGAAGCCGCCGAGGCCCATCAGGGTCGAGGTGACCGGGAAGCGGTCGGAGCCGGCGAGCTCCCGCAGCTCCTCGGAGGCGTTGGCGTTGATGACGCCGCCGCCGGTGTAGAAGATCGGCCGGCGCGCGTTCGCCAGGGCCTTGGCGGCGATCCGGATCTGCTTGATGTTTCCCTCGGTCGAGGGCTTGTAGCCGGGCAGCTCGACCGGCTCGGTCCGCGGCTGGTAGTCGATGTCGGCGCGCGAGAGGTCCATCGGGATGTCCAGCAGGACGGGGCCCGGGCGGCCGGTCGAGGCGAGGTGGAAGGCCTCGTGGACGTACTCGGGGATCTGGCGCGGGTCGGTGACGGCGAAGGAGTGCTTCACGAACGGCAGCGTCGCGCCGAGGATGTCGGCCTCCTGGAAGCCGTCGGTGCCGATCAGCTCGGTCCGCACCTGGCCGGTGATGAAGACGGTCGGCACCGAGTCCATCATCGCGTCGGCGATCGCGGTGACGAGGTTGGTGGCGCCGGGGCCGGAGGTGGCGAAGGCGACGCCGACGCGGCCCGAGGCCTGGGCGTAGCCCTCGGCGGCGTGGCCGCCGCCCTGCTCGTGGCGCACCTGGACGTGGCGGAACTCGGCGTCGACCATCGCGTCGTAGGTCGGCAGGTTCGCCCCGCCGGGGATCCCGAAGACGTCCTTGACGCCCTCGGCCTTGAGGCTTTCCATCAACGTGTCGGCAGCGCGCATGAGGAACTGGCGATGGTACCAGCGGCGCGGCTTTGCCCTGCTCGCGCGGAGGGCGCTGGGTTACGCCTGGCCGGCGGGCGACTTCGCCGGATTCCAGCGGGTCTTCGGCTCGATCGCGGTCTCGATCACGCGGCCTTTGTGGCGCTCGATCGCGTGGATGATCGACTCGACCAGCTCCTCGCCCAGCAGCGTCGGCTCGAGGCCGAGATCGAGCAGCTTGGTGTGGACGGCGTTGTAGTAGTGCTCTTCCTTCTCGACGCGGGGGTTCTCGTAGTGCTGGATCTCGACGCTGTAGCCGAGGTGCTCCCCCGCTTCCTTGACCAGCTCGGCCAGCTGCCCGACCGAGAACTGCTCGGTGAACTGGTTGAAGACGCGGAACTCGCCCCGCTCGGCCGGGTTCAGGGCCGCCAGTTCGACGCAGGCGAGGGTGTCGCGGATGTTGAGGAAGCCGCGGGTCTGGTTGCCGGCGCCGTAGACGGTCAGCGGGTGGCCGATCACGGCCTGGACACAGAAGCGGTTGAGGACGGTGCCGAAGAGCTCGTCATAGTCGAAGCGGGTGACGAGGCGCTCGTCGCGGGCGGTCTCCTCGGTCTCGACGCCGTAGACGACGCCCTGGTTGAGGTCGGTCGCGCGCAGGCCCCAGGTGCGGCAGGCGAAGTGGATGTTGGTCGAGTCGTGGACCTTCGAGCAGTGGTAGAAGCTCGGCGGCAGCTTCGGGAACGGCAGCGTGTCGCGGCGGCCGTTGTGCTCGACCTCGAGGTAGCCCTCCTCGATGTCGATGTTCGGCGTCCCGTACTCGCCCATCGTCCCGAGCTTGACGAGGTGGGCGTCAGGCACGTGCTCCTTGATCGCGTAGAGCAGGTTCAGGTTGCCCATCACGTTGTTGAACTGCGTGAAGTAGGCGTGCTCGCGATCGATCATCGAATACGGGGCCGAGCGCTGCTCCGCGTAGTGGACGATCGCGTCCGGCGCGAAGTCCTCGACCACGCGCGAGAGGAAATCCCAGTCGAGCAGGTCCCCGAGCTCGAGCCGGATCAGGTTGCCTGAGATCTCCTGCCACGCCAGGATCCGCTCCTCGATCGAGCTGATCGGCGTCAGGCTCGTCGGCCCGAGCTCCTCCTCGTCGAAGCGCCGCCGGCATAGGTTGTCGACAATCGCGATGTCGTGGCCCGCGTCCGACAGATGCAGGGCCGTGGGCCAACCGCAGTAGCCATCACCACCTAGGACCAAAATCTTCATGTCGCTCTCCGTAGCCGATCAGGTTGCACGAGCCGTGGGATATGGGTGCCCCGCAAGCGGTGATTCGGAAACCGCATCTCGGCGCCGGCGGGCGCCGGTACAGGGTGCCGGATCCTCCTGAACGGCGCTTGGACGCCGCGCTTTACTGCTTCAGCTTGCGCGTGTCTCGCGGCTCGAGGAACGGCTCGCGATCCTCGGGATGCCCGGCCTCGATCTGGCGCCCGCGTTCGAGCTCGGCGTTGAACTCAGCGCCCAGCAGGATCACGATGTTCGAGATCCAGAGCCACGTCAGAAATGCGATCACGCCGCCGATCGAGCCGTAGGTCTTGTTGTACGAGCTGAAGTTCGCCACGTAGAAGGCAAACGCAGCCGAGGCGGCGATCCAGAGGACGACCGCCAGGATCCCGCCAGGGCTGACCCACTGGAACTTCGGGTGCTTCACATTCGGCGCCGCCCAGTAGAGAATCGCGAACATGAAGCTCACGATCAGGATGAGCACCGGCCACTTGGCGATGTCCCAAGCGGTCACCGCTGCGCCGCCGAGGCCGACCAGGTTGCCGACCTCCCTCGCGAGCGGGCCGGTGACGACGACGGCGACGGCGCAAACCGCGAGCAGGATGAGAGTGACGATCGTGACGCCGACGCGAACGGGCAACGTCTTCCAGATCGGCCGGCCTTCGCCGACGTCATAGATCGCGTTGGCGGCGCGCATGAAGGCGGAGACGTAGCCGGAGGCCGACCAGATCGCAAGGAGGAGGCCGACGATCACCATGATCCCCGCGGCGCCCTGGCTCTTTTGCAGGTTCTGCAAGGCGCTTGTCAAGATCTGCTTCGCCGGGCCGGGTGCAACGGATCCGAGGTTGTCGATCAGCGGCTGGATCGCCGACGCGCCGAACAGGCCGAGCACGGACACGAGTGCCAGCAGGGCGGGAAAGATCGACAGGACGCCGTAGTACGTCAGCGCCGCAGCCCAGTCGGTCAGGTTGTCCTCCTTGAACTCACGGACGGTTCGCTTGAGGACGCCGAGCAACGAGCGTTTGCCCAGCTGCGTCGGCTTGTCCGGCGCGTCGCCGTTGCCGTTGGGTGCGCGGCTCAGCGCCCGGTCGTCGGTGGTGCCGGTCATCGGCGCTTCGTGATGCGCCCGAACAGGAAGCCACCGACGAAGGCCGCCAGCGCGGCGGAGGGGATCGGGTTCTCCTGAGCCTTCGACCTGACCTGCGTGACGGCGTTGCCGACCTGCTCGGTCGGCCCGCCCGGCTCCGAGCCGCTGGTCGATGACGCGAACGACTCCTTCTTGTCAGAGATCGTCTGCTTGACGTTGTCGACCTTCTCCTTCGCACGCGTCTTGACGTCGGTCTTAGCGGCAAGCGCAGCGGCGGTCTCGCCGAGGTCCTCGCGGGTCTCCTCGATCTCGCGCCGGATCTCCTCCGGGCTTCGCTGGTCGTCGGCTACTCGCGCGCCGACTTGGCTCTCGTCTTGACCCACGCCACGTCCTCCTTCGTCGAATCGACCGCCCGCTCGGGAACCGGCGGCGTTGCCTCCTGCACCTTGTTCTGGCCCTGCAGCGCGAGCACTCCCGCAATCGCGCCGTATAGGACCGTCACGATCAGCGCCGCCAGCCACGGAGCGACGGCGGTCGCGAGCGCGAGAATGAGAGTTGCCGTCAGGGCCGCGAACGCGAAGAAGCCGAAGAGACCGGC
>JBJMKN010000009.1:0-11891 GCA_045805765.1 Solirubrobacterales bacterium | reverse complement strand
TGATCACGGCACCGAGCACGGCCAGCGGGAGGTCCGAGAAGAGCGGCGCGAGGACGAGCAGCGTCGCCAGCACGAGCGCACCGGTGATCAGCGACGCGGCCTGCGAGCGGGCGCCGGCGGACTCGTTCAGCGAGCTGGCCGACAGGCTGGTGGACACCGGCATCCCCTGGAAGAGGCCCGCGCCCGCGTTCGCCATCCCCTGGGCGACGGATTCCTGTCCCATGTCGATCCGGTAGCGATGGCGCGCGGCGAACAGCCTGGCGTCGCCGGCCGTCTGGGAGAAGCCGATCAACAGCAGGGCGAGGGCCGAGATCGCGACCGTCGCGGCGTTGTCCCGGACCAGCCCGAGGTCGGGCAGCTCCGGGACCGGAAGCCCGCGGGGCACGTCGCCGACGAGCGCCACCCCGTTCGCGCCGAGGCCGAACAGCGCCGACGCCAGCAATCCCCCGACGACGAGCACGAGCGCGCCGGGCACCGCCGGCGCCAGGCGACGCAGCACGAGGACCACCGCGAGCGCCGAGATCCCCACGATCAGCGTTGTCCCCTGCGTGTCGCCGAGCGACCCGAGCCACGATCCGAATTCGCGCCACGCGTTGTCGCCGTCCGCGGACGTGCCGGTGAGCTTGGGCAGCTCGCCGATGATCACGTCGACGGCCGCACCGGCCAGGAATCCCGTCACCACCGCCTTCGACAGGAAGCTGGCTATCCAGCCCATCCGCAGGAGCGCGAGCAGCAGGAACAGCAGGCCGGTGACGAGCGCGATCGCCGCGACCAGCTCCGCGGCCTGGTCCTCGCCCAGGCTGGTCACCGCCACGGCGCCGCCCGCGACGGCCGCGAGCGATGAGCTCGGCCCCGTGGAGATGTGGCGGGACGTGCAGAACAGCGCGTAGAGGATCGCCCCGGCGGCTGCGGCGTACAGCCCGTTCTGCAGCGGCACCCCGGCGATGTCCGCGTAGCCGAGGTTCTTCGGTACGACGAGGGCGGTGACCGCGACCCCCGCCGCCAGATCACCGCGCAGCCAGCGGCGGTCGTAGCCACGAAGCGAGCCGACCACCGGAAGCACGCGGGCAAGGCCGCGCTGCTCCCGGTCGCGTGCCGGGGCCATGTGTCTAGACGCCGCGCTCGGCCGCGACGCGACCTGACCGGGCCGCTTCCTCGACCGCGGCGTGGTCGCGTTCATTCTGGTCCGCGTACGTCTCCGCGAATACGGCGAGCGCGCGCTCGAACGCCTTCCCGGAGCCGAGATAGGCCGCGATCGCCACGCGATCGCCCGAGCGCGCGTGCGCCCGCGCGAGCGTCCAGCCGCAGAGCGTGCCGTACACGGTCACGCGGGCCGGGGACATCAGCTCCACCTCGGCGCCGAGCTTCCAGTCCCAGAGCTGGCGTACGTAGTAGTCGCGCGCCGTCTCGTCGGCCCAGGTGACCCGCAGCCAGCCGAGGAAGATGTCGCTGTCGACCTGCATCAGCCGCTGGCCCTCGACGACGCGGCGCCCGTGGTGGCGGTAGGGCCCGGCACCGAGATGGGCCTCGAGGACTGAGCGGCCCGCTTCCTTGGCCTGCAGGAAGAGGGGGTCGCCGCCGGCCCGGCCCTCGAGCAGCACGATCCAGGCGCGGGTGCCGACGCTGCCGACGCCGACCACCTTCCGCGCCGCGTGGACGGAGCGATAGGAATCGAGGAGGTGGCGCCGATCGGCGGACAACGACTCGCCGTAGGTGGCGAGGATCGCCTCGAGCTGGCTCTCGACGTCTCCCCGGTCGGTCAGCTCCTCGACCGGGGTGATCAGGGGCGGGTCGCTGATGATCCGCAGCTTCCCGTCCCGTTCTTCGGTCAACTTCCGCAGGGCGCGCCTGCTGTCCTTCGAGCGCGCCTTCTCGAGGCCCCGCTCGATCTGCTGGAAGCGGCCCGCTCCCACCTGCGAGCGCAGCCTGTCGATTGCCGGCTCCGCGTCGATCCGCGCGTACCAGACGTCGAGCTGCCCGAGCGAGGCGAAGCGGCGCATGGCCCGCCGGTAGCCGCCGACCGTGCCCAGCACCGCCTCCGAGCGCCGCCGCCGGCCGAGCCCCCGCTCGCGGGCGGCGACGACGACGCTGGCGGCGAGCCGCTTCAGATCCCACTCGAACGGGCCGGGCAAGGTCTCATCGAAGTCGTTGCAGTCGAAGACCAGGCGCCGGTCGGGGGCGGAGAAGACGCCGAAGTTCGAGAGGTGGGCGTCACCGCAGAGCTGGGCTTGAAGCCCGGTCGCAGGGGCGCGCGCGAGATCGGCCGCCATCACCGCTGCGGCGCCGCGGTAGAACGCGAACGGCGAGGCGAGCATCCGCCCGTAGCGGAGCGGGACCAGCTCGGAGACCCTGGAGTCGTCCTGAGCGGCGAGGATCGCCAGGGGGTCGCGATCCTGCGATTCCCAGCCGTCGTGGCTGGAACGGGGCACCTGGCGCCGCACCGCGCGGCCGTCGGTCTCTGGCGTCGCGCCTGGCACGCAGGGAGTCTCCGCCAGGAGGCTCCCTAAAGCAAGTTACGGCCAGAAATCTAAAAACTCAGCAATTTTTATGATGCGGCGGGAGCATTCTTTTGGTACAAACGGTTCTCCCATTGGAACCGAGGAGGTTCTGATCTGCGTGGGCAGGGAGCTCCCGCAGTTATCCGAAAGGACCAGTCCATGAGACGGCTTGTTCTAGCCGCGGCTTTGGCCGCGCTGATGTTGGTGCCGGCTTCGTCGGCATCCGCAGCACTTGAAGGCGAATTCGCCCGCTTCAAAACTTGTCCGCTGGCAAACCCGGCGGTCGAAGCTTGCGTCTACGCCGAAAGCACCTCGGGCAGCTTCGTCATCGGCAAAAAAACCGTGCCGCTGGTAAACCCGACGATCTTGAAGGGCGGCTTCGACCCCACCGAAAACGGCAACCTCTTCGGCGAAGGGACGTTCGTCGCGCCGACTGACGGTCAGACCCTTTCCAAAACGCCCCAGCCGGTGCCCGGTGGCCTGACCGGAATTACGGCGCCCCTCTGGTGGCCTCAGTTCCTCAGGGACCTGTTCAACGAAACGATCAACAACGGGTTCACCGGGGTGACGGCGACCGTCGAACTCGTTGGGAGCGCATCCGCGGTCAAACTCAGCGTCATCAACACGCTCCTCGGCAGCGGCGTCGCACTCGGCCTGCCGGTAAGGGTCAAGCTGAGCAACTCGTTCCTAGGCAGCAACTGCTACATCGGCACGACCTCGAACCCGGTGAAAATCAACTTCACCACCGGTACGACGTCGCCGCCAGCGCCGAACACCCCGATCACCGGCAGCCCTGGCACGTTCGAAGGGCTCGAAGAAGGGGCAATCGCCCGTCTGAAAAACAACAAACTCGTCGACAACGCCTTCGCGGCGCCTGGTGCGAGCGGTTGCGGCGGGCTGTTCTCGTTCCTCGTCGACCCGTTCGTCGACTCGATTCTCGGCACCCCATCGCCTGCCGGCACCAACACGGCGATCCTCGAAGGAACCAACTACATCGGGGACGCGGCGATCATCCGCACCAAATAGCTAACAGCAGCATCTGTCTCGAAAGGCGCCCGCTTCGGCGGGCGCCTTTTCTGTCCCGTCGGCAACCGCGCCGCGGACCGCGTCTCCAGGCGGCGCGCCTCGCGCCCCGGCCGATGAGGCGGGCGCGAGAGATCCGATTCCCCAAGCGGATCCACACATATAGAGATGCGCGCCTCTCCTCCCCTTGGTGCTTCCCCCAGAAGCGCTGGCTTCTAAATGCCGGCTCCTCCGTTCACCGGAGAGACTGGCGCAGGCTAATCGATTGCGCCAATTGAATCAATCGTCAAAAATGATTAGGTCAGGTGGTGCTGTCCTTGACGTTAGGTCAGCGCCGGCTGCGCGCTGGGCAGCGAGCTGAGCACGCGATCCGCCACCGACTCGCCGCTGAGGCCGACCTCGGCCCGCAGCAGCGCCGGCTTGCCGTGGGTGACGTAGGAGTCCGGGAGGCCGACCCGCAGGACCCGCGCCCGCTCGCCGGGCGCCTCGGCGAAGGCGTCCTCGAGGTGCTCGAGCACCGCCGAGCCGAAGCCGCCGGGCAGGACGTTCTCCTCGACCGTCACCAGCAGCTCGTGCTCGCGCGCCAGGCGCTCGGCCAGATCCCCGTCGATCGGCTTGGCGAAGCGGGCGTCGGCGACGGTTGCCCGTAGGCCATGCCTGCCGAGGATCTCGGCGGCTTCGCGCGCGACCGTCACTCCGTAGCCGTAGCCGAGCAGCGCCACCTTCTCGCCCTCGGCGAGGATCTCCCCGACGCCAATCGGGACGCTCTTTGGCTTGTTCGGCAGCTCGGCGCCCTCGGCCGCGCCGCGCGGGTAGCGCAGCGCCGCCGGGCCGTCGTGGGCGATCGCGGTGTGGAGCATGTGGACGAGCATCGCCTCGTCGCGGGGCGCCATCACGACCACGTTCGGGATCGGCCGGAAGTAGGAGACGTCGAAGGCGCCGTGATGGGTGGGGCCGTCGTCGCCGACGAGCCCGGCCCGGTCCATCGCGAAGGTGACGTCGAGGCCCTGCAGGCAGACGTCGTGGACGATCTGGTCGTAGGCCCGCTGCAGGAAGGTCGAGTAGATCGCACAGACCGGCTTCGCGCCCTGGATGGCCAGGCCGCTCGCCAGCAGGACCGCGTTCTGCTCGGCGATGCCGACGTCGTAGTACTGCTCGGGCAGCTCGTCGAGGAGCTTCTGCAGGCCGGTCCCCCCCGCCATCGCCGCGGTGATCCCGATCACCCGCTCGTCGGCCCGGGCCTCGGCGACGATCGCGTCGGCGAAGACCTTCGTGTACTGGGGCGGCGAGCCCGCCGCGGGCGGCTTCTCGAGGACCTCGATCCCCTCCGGGGAGTCGGTTTCGGTCACGGGGACCACCTTCGGCGCGCTCGCCGCCGGCCGGCCGTCGACGATCGACTTCGGCTTCGCCGCGTGCCACTCCTCCATCGACTCGAGGCCGCCTTCTTCGGCCGGCGCGAAGCCCTTTCCCTTGACGGTGTGGATGTGGACGACGACCGGGCGGTCGGCCTCGAAGGCCTCGGTCAGCGCCTCGCGCAGAGCGTGGACGTCATGGCCGTCGATCACCCCCATGTAGGCGAGGTCGAGCTCCTCGAAGAAGAGGCCCGGCGCCCAGTAGGCCTTGATCGCCGCCTTGATCTCGGGGCCGAGGCGCTCGATCCGTTTGCCCATCCCCAGCGGCAGCTTCGTCAGCCGGTCCTCGACCCCCTCGCGGGCGTGCCAGAGGCGCGGGTTGAGGCGGATCCGGTTGAAGTAGCGCGAGAGGGCGCCGACGTTGGGGGAGATCGACATCCCGTTGTCGTTGAGGACGATCACGACCGGCGTCTGCATCCCGCCAGCGGCTTGCAGGGCCTCGTAGGCGACGCCGCCGGTTAGGGCGCCGTCGCCGATCACCGCCGCGACTTTGCCATCGGTCCCGATCCCCTTGCGCATCGCCTCCTTCAGCCCGACCGCATAGCCGATCGAGGTCGAGGCGTGGCCGGCGCCCATGATGTCGTGCTCGGACTCGAAAACGGAGCAGAACGGCGCCAGGCCGTCGTACTGGCGAATCGTCGGCAGCTTCTCGCGGCGGCCGGTGAGGATCTTGTGCGGGTAGGCTTGGTGGCCGACGTCCCAGAGGACCTTGTCCCGCGGCGAGTCGAGCAGGCTGTGAAGGGCGACGGCGAGCTCGCAGGTGCCGAGGTTGGCGCCGAAATGGCCGCCGATCTCGCCGATCGTGTCGATGATGTAGGTGCGCATCTCCTGCGCGACCTGCTGCAGCTGCTCGTCGTCGAGGTCGTGCAGGTCCTGCGGGGCGTCGACCCCCGGCAGCAGCGGCTCCTCTATGCGCTCTTTGTCTTCTTCGTTGCCCTGGGTGGGGGGCTGTTCGCTCATTCGTTCCTCGTGAAGATGTAGTCGGCCACGCGCCTCAGGTCCTCGGTCTCGCCGCCGGCCTGCGCCAGCGCCGCCGTGGCCTTCGCGTGTGACTCCGCCGCCAGCTCACGGGCCCGATCGAGGCCGAAAAGGCTGACGTAGGTGAGTTTGCCATGTCTCTCGTCGCTTCCATGTGGCTTTCCGAGCTGCTCGTCGGACTCGGTGACGTCGAGGATGTCGTCGACGATCTGGAACAGCACGCCCAGCTCCTCGGCGAAACGGCGATAGGGCATTGTCTCAGGTTCGGACGCTCCCTCGAGCAGAAGGACGACGTTGACGCTGGCGGCGATCAGGCGGCCGGTCTTCAGCGCGTGCAGGGCACGCAGGCCCTCGGCGTCGGACTCGGCCCCGACCACGTCGACGTACTGGCCGCCGACCATGCCGTCGACCCCGGTCGCGGCGGCCAGCTCCCGCAGCGCCGCCAGCACCCGCGCCGGCTCCCCCGGCTGCTCGCAGAAGAGGCGCATCGCCTCGGCGAAGAGGCCGTCGCCGGCGAGGATCGCGACGTCCTCGCCGAACTTCACGTGCGAGGTCGGCAGGCCGCGCCGCAGCGCGTCGTCGTCCATCGCCGGCAGGTCGTCGTGGATCAGCGAATAGGTGTGAATCAACTCGATCGCGGAGGCGACCGGGAGAAAGCGCTCCGGCGCGGCGCCGAAGGCGCGGGCGGTCGCCAGCGCCAGCACCGGCCGCACCCGCTTGCCGCCGGCGAGCAGCGAGTACCGCATCGCCTCCTCGAGGCCGGCGGTCGGCTTGGCGGCCGAGAAGGTCAAGCGCTCGAGCGCGTCATCGACGAGCGCTCGTAAATCCTCCGGGTAACTCATCAGCGGTGCGCCTTTTGGACCCTATGGGGACAAAAGGAACACCGCTCGGCGCTGCTCACTCGGCGCTCGCCTGTTGCCGCGCCTCGCGGTTGGCCTCCTCGACGGCCTCGGCGGAGAGGTCGGCGGCCTCGGCCGCGAGCTGCGCCGCCGCCTCGTCGCCCACCTCGTCGCTTTGCAGCTGGGAGGTGATCTCGCGCAGGCGCTCGGAGATCTCGCGCAGGCGAAGGCTCATTTGGCGGGCTCCCGCTCGCGGACGATCGCGCCGAGGATGCCGTTGACGAACTTCGGCGCGTCGGCACCGCAGTACTCCTTGGCGATTTCAACGGCCTCGTTGATCGCGACCTCGGCAGGCGTGTCCATGAATTCCATCTCGTAGAGGGCGGTCCGCATCACGTTCATGTCGAGGGGCGCGATCCGGTCGACCGTCCACCCCTTCGCGTGGGCGGCGATGATGTCGTCGAGCTCTTCGCGGTTGGCGTCGACGCCCTCGGCCAGCTCCCGCGTCAACGGCCGCGCCTCCGCCAGCAGCTCCTCCAGGGGGTGGCCGGTGACGTCTCGCTGGTAGTTGGCGAAGACGGCGTCGCGCCGCTGGTCTGACCTGCGCATGCCTGCATTCTGTCAGCGGCCGGCCGCGGAGCGGTCAGGCGCGGGAGATGTACTCGCCGCTGCGCGTGTCGACCCGGACCGTTTCGCCCTCCTCGATGAAGAGCGGGACCTGGACGACGACGCCGGACTCGAGGGTGGCGGGCTTGTTGCCGCCGCCCGAGGCGGTGTCGCCTTTGAGGCCGGGGTCGGTCTGGGTGACCTTCATCTCGATCGCGCTCGGCACCTGCACGTCGCTGGGCTGCTCGTCGACGAAGAGGACGTCGACCTCGTCGTTGGCAAGAACCCACTGCATCGCGTCGCCGAGCTGCTCCTTGGCGATTTCGATTTGGTCGTAGTCCTGCGAGTCCATGAAGACCGCCGCCTCGCCCGAGTCGTAGAGGTACTGCATCTTTTTCGATTCGGTCCGCACCGGGCGGAACTTCTCCCCCGCCCTGAAGGTTTTGTCGATCACCGAGCCGTCCTCGATCCGCCGCAGCTTCGTCCGCACGAAGGCCCCGCCCTTGCCCGGCTTCACGTGCTGGAAGTCGAGGATCTTCCAGATCTTGCCGTCGATCTCGATGTGGGTGCCGTTCTTGAACTGGTTCGTAGAGATAGTCACGGCGGCGAATCCTAGTGGGGGAGGTGGAAGGACGGCTCAAGACGAGGGCGCGAGGCGCTGGAGGGCTTCCTCGGTGTCGCGGAAGACCTCGCCGCGGACGAAGCGGCCGTCCTCTAGGTCCCAGATCCAGGCGACCGGGACGTCGCGGATGCCGAGGGGGCGGCTGCGGGCGTAGACGCGGCCGCGGACCAGGAGGGAGCCGCCGCGGCTCTCGACCACGCTGGGGGTGATCTGGAGCTCGTCCCAGACGCGTTCGACGTCGCCCAGGTACTCGTTGAGGCCCTCGGGGCCGGTGTAGGGGGCGTCGCGGCCGATCTCCTCGGCGGTGCCAACCGGGAAGAACTCCATCGCCGGGTCACAGAGGGCGACGATTTCCTCGGAATCGCGGTGGTTGAAGGCTTCGTAGAGCCTCTCGACCAGTCCCCGCTCCTGCTCCGGCGCCGACTCGACCTCGGCGGTGGCGGGAGCGATGGCGATGATCGCGGCGTCGTCCTCGAGGGTCCCACCCGCGAACTCGTGCAGGGCGCCCTCGATCCACTGGGCGGCGATCGCGGGGCTGCTCTGGCCGACCAGCTGGGCCTGCAGCCGCTCCTCGCCGAAGCGCTCGCCCGCACCCATCGACTCGGTGACCCCATCGGTGACGACGACCAGTTGCTGGCCCGCCTCGACCGCGGTGGCGACAAGCGCCCAGGCCTCATCCTCGAAGGCACCGAGGACCGGCCCTGCCTGCCCCGCTTCGGTGACCTCGTCGCCGTCGACGAGGAGCGGCGGCGGGTGCCCGGCGACCGCCAGCCGCACCGGCTCGGCCGGGTCTTCGGAGACGGCCATCGCGGCGACGCTGCAGAGGTCCGTGCCGCGCCGGGCGAGCAGCTCGCGGTTGAGGGTGCGCAGCGCGATCACCGGGTCGCCGGTCAGGGCCGCGGCGGTGCGCAGGGTGTAGCGGGCGTGGGCGGTGACCGCTGCCGCTTTGGCGCCGCGGCCGGTGACGTCGCCGATCACGACCATCCAGCCGCCGGCGATGCGGAAGGCGTCGTAGAAGTCGCCGCCGAGCTCATTCTCGGCTCCCGCCGGGCGGTAGGTCGCCGCCACCGACCAGCCGGGGATGTGGGGGAGCGGCGGCGGCAAGAGGCCGCGCTGGAGCGTCTCGGCGATCTCGGCGCGTTCACGCTCGCTGCGCTCGAGGTCGGAGAAGAGGCCTGCGTTGTCGAGGGCGAGGGCGACCCGGCCGGCGAGGATGGTGACGAAGTGGACGTCGCCCTCGTCGAAGCGCCCTCCGGAGGGGCCGACGCTGATCGTCAGCACCCCCGTCGGCCGGCCCCGCGCGCGCAGCTCCACCGACACCCCGGAGCGGATGCCAAGGCCGCGGAGGAACTCGAGGTCATCCTCGTCGGCGGCGAACTCCCGCAGGTCCGCCTCGCTTCGCAGCTCGAAGAGGAGTGGCTCCTGCCGCCCGCGGCTGGCGTCGCTCGCGACCTGCTCCTGCAGGCGCGGGCCGCGCTCCAGCAGGCGGGCGGCGATCTCGTCGGCGTCGGGGCCGTCGACCCGCAGCGCCGCCCGGCGCACCCGGTCGCCCTCGATCACGTCGATCGCGCAGATGTCCCCGAGCTCGGGGACGATGATCCCGACTATCGCCTCCAGCGTCTCGTCCAAGGAGCTGCCGAGGTCGGCGACCCGGGAGATCTCGTCGAGCATGCGGAAGCGGCGGTTGACCTGGCGGACCTTCCTCGTCGAGATCGTGGCGACGACCGCGACGACGACGAGGGCCAGCGCGACGATGACGTCGGCGTAGAGCGGCATCAGCCCTGGCCCGGGCTCTTTTCGCGGTCGCCGGCGGTGCTGGTCGTGAGGTTGGCGGCCGCGCCGCCGCCGAGGACGCGGCGGACGAGGGCCGGCGAGAGGATCCGCAGGGCGGCGGCGGCCCCGTAGGGCCGCGGCACGTAGCGCTCGGCTCTGCCGCCGGGCCCGCACTCGTAGATCGCCTCGGCGACCTTCTCCGGCTTCGAGACGATCCAGCGGGTCAGCGCTTTCTCGCGCAGCTCCGTCGCCGGGAACCCCTCCGTCTCGATGAACCCGGGCAGCACCATGCCGACGTGCACCCGGTTCGGCTTCTCCTCGGCATAGAGCGCGTCGGTCCATCCGATCAGCGCGAACTTGCTGGCGCTGTAGGAGCCGGTCCGGGCGCGGGCGACGCGTCCGGCGGTGCTGGCGACGTTGACGATCGCGCTCGGCGCCGAGGCGCGCAGGAGCGGCAGCAGCGCCTCGGTCAGCCGTACCACCGCGTCGAAGTTCAGCTCCATGTGGCGGTGGACGTTCTCGTAGCCGCCCTCGGCGAAGGAGGCGCGCCAGGAGGCGCCGGCGTTGTTGACGAGCAGGTGCAGGGCGCCGCCGTGCTCGGCCTCGAGGTGAGAGCGGACCCGCTGCGGCGCCTCGGCAGCGGTGAGGTCGACGGCGACGTAGGTAGCGCGGCAGGGCAGCTGCTCGGCCAGCTCGCGCAAAAGCTCCTCGCGGCGGGCGACGAGGACGAGCTCGGCTCCCGGCTCGCGGGCAAGCCGGACTGCCGTCGCCTTGCCGATCCCCGTCGAGGCTCCCGTCACCACTGCCACCCGTTTCCCGCTCGCCATCCCAGGCCACGCTAACCGATCTCCGGCTGGTGCAAGGATGGGCGCCGTGGAGGGCACGCACGAAACGCGCCATCGCCTCAGCGCCGTCCGCCGCGAGGGCGAGAGGGTGACGCCGCTGGAGCTGTTCTTCGACCTCGTCTTCGTCCTCGCGATCACGCAATGCACCGCGCTGATCGTCGCGGAGCCGACGTGGGCGAGCGTGGCGCAAGGGCTCGCCATCCTCGCCCTGCTCTGGTGGTCGTGGGGCGGGTACGCGTGGCTGACGAGCGTCGTGAATCCCGAGGAAGGGGTCGTTCGCATCGTGATGTTCGCCGCCATGGCCGCCTTCCTCGTCGCCGCGCTGTGCGTGCCGGAGGCCTTCGACTCCTCGGCGCTCTTCTTCGCCTGCGCCTACGGCGTCGTGCGCGCGGCGCACATCACGCTATTCCTGATCGCGAGCCGCGAAGACCCGTCGCTCCGGCGGTCGGTGAACGGCCTCGCGGGATCGACGGCGCTCGGCGTGGGGCTGCTCTTCGCCGCTGCTGCGTTCGACGGCGCGGCACAGGCGGCGATCTGGGCGCTCGCGCTCCTGCTCGACTTCGGCGGTCCGTTCCTGTTCGGGGTCGAGGGCTGGAAGCTCGTCCCGGGTCATTTTGCCGAGCGGCACGGCCTGATCGTGATCATCGCGCTCGGCGAGTCGCTGGTCGCCATCGGCGTCGGCGTCTCCGAGTTCTCGTTGTCGGTCGCGGTCGTCACCTCGGTGCTGCTCGGCATCTCGATCACCGTCGGGCTCTGGTGGGCCTACTTCGACGTCGTCGCACCGGTCGCCGAGCGGGTGCTCGAGCGCACGCAGGGCGTGGCCCGGGCGCATCTCGCCCGCGACTCCTACACCTACCTGCACCTGCCGATGGTCGTCGGCATCGTGTTCCTCGCCCTCGGCCTGAAGAAGGTCGTCGGCTACGTGTCCGACTCGACCGAGCACGAGCTGTCCGACCCGCTGACCGGCATGCCGCTGGTCGCGCTCTACGGCGGGGTGGCGCTCTACCTGCTGGCGCTGGTCGCGTTCCGGCTGCGCAACGTGCGCAGCCTCAACGCGCAGCGCCTCGCGGTCGCGGCGCTGCTGCTGGTGCTCGTGCCGGTCGCCTGGCAGCTGCCGGCGCTGCTCTCGCTCGCCGTGGTCGCGGCACTCGTCGTCGGGCTGATCGGCTACGAGGCCACGCACTTCGCCGAGGCCCGCGCCGCCATCCGCCACGACGCGAGCGACGGCGGCCTCATCCCTCCAGAGCAGCCAGCTCGGCCGTGACGTTGGCGCGCGCCGCGGCCTCCCACGAGTG
>JBJMKN010000008.1:0-4988 GCA_045805765.1 Solirubrobacterales bacterium | reverse complement strand
GCCGCCGTACTCCTCGGGGATGGTGACCCCGAAGAGGCCGAGCTCTTTCATCTGCTCGACGATCGGCTCCGGGAAGGAGTCCTCGTGGTCGTAGTGCTCGGCGTTGGGGATGATCTGCTCGTCGGCGAACTGGCGGACCATTTCGACGATGGCTTCCTGCTCGTCGGTCATGTCGCGGTAGGCGGCGGTATCTACGGCCATGGCTCCTGCTTCGGTCGTGGGAAGGTCGGCTAGCGCGGCGCGACTGCGGCGGCGCTCTGGAGAGCCAAGGATATAGACGCCGGGTCGACGGCGGGGTCGATCGCCCGCAGCGCCGCGGCGGCCTTCAGCAGCATCTCCTCGTACTCGCGCTCGGGATCGGAGTCGAGGACGATCGCCCCGCCGGCGCCGATCGAGGCCTGACCGCCCGCGTGGACGATGGTGCGGATCGCGACCGAGAGGTCGGCGGCGCCGCCGAGGCCGAACCACCCGATCGCGCCGGAGTAGACCCCGCGGGGGGCGCCCTCGAGCGCGTCGAGGATCTCGGTCGTGCGCCGCTTTGGGGCGCCGGTCATCGAACCGGGCGGGAAGCAGGAGCGGACGGCGTCGGTGGCCGTGGCGCCCGGGCGCAGCTGGCCGCGGACCGAGGAGACGAGCTGGTGGACGGTCTCGTAGCTCTCCACGGCCATCATCTCCGGCACCTCGACGCTGCCGACCTCGCAGACGGCGCCGAGGTCGTTGCGGAGGAGGTCGACGATCATCAGGTTCTCGGCCCGGTTCTTCTCGTCGGCGGCGAGGGCGGCGGCGAGGGCGGCGTCTTCGTCGGGAGTCGAGCCGCGGCGGCTGGTGCCCTTGATCGGGCGGGCTTCGGCTTCGCCGGCTTTGCTCACGCGAAGGAAGCGCTCGGGGGAGGAGCTCAACACCGCTAAGTCTCGGAAACGCAGATACGAGGCGAACGGGGCTGGGTTGGCTCGACGCAGGCGCAGGTACAGGCCCAGCGGATCTACATCAATCTCTGCACTGACCTGGTTCGTGAGGCAGATCTCGTAGCTATCGCCAGCCAAGAGGTGGTCGAGGGATGCTGCAACGTCCTCCAGATATTGCTCGCGCGAGCGGTTGAGATTCAAGGCGTTGGGGGGCGGGACGGGTGTCCCTCGGCGGACAACAGCGGGGAGGGTCCGGCGAGGGTCACCCGTCCCGCCGGCCGGTAGCGCTCCCAGCTTCAGCTCGGTGGCGTGCAGCCAGGCTTCGGCGGCGGCCTCTTCCTCTGGGCGGTGGAGACAGAGGAGATAGGTCTGCTGTTGCTCGTGGTCGAACACGACAAGGCGGTCACAGAAGATGAGGGCGGCGTCGGGATGCGGGGATGAGTGGGGTGAGGCGTAGCCGCACTCGGACTTAAGCTCGTAGCCGAGATAGCCGACGAATCCGCAGTTGAATTCGAAGGGGAGGTCTGGAGGTTCGGGGGGTCGCATCTCTTCGAGGCGTCGTTGCAGACGATCGAGGACCGGCTCGCCATCGCCGGCTTCGTGGCTGATCACCTCTGCGAGCGGCCCCGAGTCATCGCCCATGAAGGAGAAGCGGGCACGGGTGCCGGGACGGGAGCTGTCGAGCCAGAACGCGTGCGTGCTCGCGCCGTAAAGCGAGACAAATGCGGTTTCGGGGTCGTGGTGCGCGTCGAGCTTCCGCACCTCTAGCGTGGTAAAAGATCCCTGTGTCGCTTTTGTTCGGCTATCCCGAACAAAGTCGACACGCGTCTGCTCGGGACGAGGTGTGAGGTCGCGGAAGTTGCTCAGGAGCTTGGCGCCGTGTTCTGTGGGGACCGACTCCGGGTGGAACTGAACGGCCCATTGGGGGCGGTTGCGGTGTTCGACGGCCATCGGGATGCCGTCGGCGGTGGCTGTCTCGCGGAGGGCGCCGGGGAGCGGGCGCGCTAGGGCTAACGAGTGGTAGCGGGTTGCCTGGAACGGGCTGGGGATGCCGGCGAAGAGGCCTGTGCGGTCGTGCTCGACGGGGACCACGCGGCCGTGCATCGGTTCCGGCGCGCGCTCGACCCTTCCCCCCTCTACCCAGCCCAGTCCCTGCAACCCGAGACAGACACCCAGCAGTGGCTTCTCGCAGCGGCGGATCGCCTCGGCGCAGACGCCGAAGTCCTTCGGTTCCTCCGGTCGCCCCGGGCCCGGGGAGATGACGACGTTGTCGAACTGGAGGCGCTCCAGCTCATCCCAGCCCATCTCGTCGTTTCGCACGACCAACGGCTCACTGCCGTTCACCTCGGCCAGGAGCTGGAAGAGGTTCCAGGTGAAGGAGTCGTAGTTGTCGATCAGCAGTGAGCGCATCGACCGGGCCGCGCAGGCAAGATACCCCGGTGGCGACGAACGGCTGGCGGCCGGACCCGGGCAAAGGCATCTTCGAGACGCTCCTCGTCGTCAACGGCGAGCCGGTTGAGCTTGACGCGCACCTGGCGCGCCTGCGGCGCAGCCTGGACGAGGTCTACGACTTAGGCCACCCCGCAGGGGCCCGCGACGAGTTGATCACCGCGGCACGCGGCATCCCCCTCGGCCGGCTCCGCCTCGCCTGCGTCCCTGATGAAGACGGCCTCCGGCACGACCTTATTGCCGGCGAGGTCGTGCCGGTGGCCGTCTTCCCGGCGCGGGGGGCGGAACTACGGACCCGGTCGGTGAAGGGTGGGAATGGATCCCACAAGTGGGTCGACCGGCGCGGGATGGAGCACCCGGACGACGGCGCGGGTCAGCTGATCTGCGACGGCGAGGAACCGCTCGAGGCCGGCTGGGCGAACCTCTTCGCCGTCCGCGAAGAGACCCTCTGGACACCCCCCGCCGACGGCCGCATCCTCCCCGGTACCGCCCGCGCCGCCGTCCTCGCCATCGCCTTGGAGTCAGGTCTTGATGCTCAAGAGGAGCCACTCCGCATCGAGGATCTGATCGGCGCCGACGAGGCCTTTCTCACCAACTCCATACGGGGCATCGAACCCGCGACTGGCCTCGACGGCACCTCGCTACCGGGATGCGGCCCGATCAGCCGTCGCCTCGCCGACGCGCTGCGCCGACGCTGGGGCCTGCATAACTCGGCTGCTCGCAAAGCCGCCGCAACCGCCCCGAAACAGAGTCAGCTCTCTCGCTAAAGCGACGAAACCTCTCCTCAAATCGGGGTGGAGGCGCCGGCAGTGCCTCCTCCGCCTCGACGGCAGCCGGCTCCTCAGCATCTCCAACAGGCGGCTGCTCATCCCCCTCCCTTCCGGTGGGTGGCGACGATGCGGGTCCCCCGCCAGTCTGCGGGGGAGCCGTATCGGAGACAGGACCCGCCGGTCGAGCGCTCTGGGCAGCCGCCTTCGCAGCTGCAGCCGCACTCTGCTCCGCCGCCTCCGCCGCCCGCCGCGCCTGCCGAGCCGCATCGATCGCCATCTCCCCCACCTCGCGCACGCCCTCTTCTGAAGCTCGGGCGATCACCACCGCCTCGTCGATCCGCTCCTCAAGCTGAGCAACGGTCGGCACGGCGCCGCGCGGCACCAGCCAGTCCTGCGTCGTGTCGCGCTCCGAACCCTCGATAAGCAGGCAATTTAGGGGCGGGAGAGGCGGCAAATCCGCACGCTCAATAGATTTAGCCACCCCGAACTTCGAAACGACCCGAGGAGCACGTTGAGACACCCCAGAGACTTCTTCCTGCCGCAGGCGATCGGCGCCCCGGAGCCGCTCCGCGAGATCCCCGTCAAGCCCTCGCGGATGATCCACTTCCTCGACTTCTCGAACGAGAAGATGGTCGCCAAGGCCGGCGCCATCGCCGAAAAAACCGACATCCTCCTCGGCAACCTCGAGGACGCGGTCCCGGTCGACCGCAAGGAGGCGGCCCGCGCCGGGCTGATCCAGGCGGCGAAGGAGAACGATTTCGGCCAGACCTCGCTCTGGACGCGGGTCAACGCCCTGGAGAGCCCCTGGGTGCTCGACGACTTCACGCAGCTGGTGACCGAGATCGGCGACCAGCTCGAGGTGATCATGGTCCCGAAGGTGGAGGGCGCCCACGACATCCACTACGTCGACCGCCTGCTCGCCCAGCTGGAAGCGAAGGCGAGCCTCTCGCGGCCGATCCTCGTCCACGCGATCCTCGAGACCCCGCAGGGCGTGGTCAACCTTGAGGAGATCGCCAACGCCAGCCCCCGCATGCAGGGGATGAGCTTCGGCCCCGCCGACCTCGCGGCTGCCCGCCGGATGAAGACGACCCGCGTCGGCGGCGGCCACCCCGGCTATCGCGTGATGGAGGACCCGGACGACCCGGAGAACCCGGAGGAGAACCGCGTCTCAGCCCAGCAGGACCTCTGGCATTACTCGATCGCCCGCATGGTCGACGCTTGCACCGCGGCCGGGATCCTGCCCTTCTACGGCCCCTTCGGCGACATCAAGGACACGGCAGGATGCGAGACGCAGTTCCGCGCCGCCTTCCTGATGGGCTGCGTCGGCGCCTGGTCGCTGCACCCGGTCCAGATCGGGATCGCAAAGAAGGTCTTCAGCCCGCCGCCGGACGAGGTCAAGTTCGCGAAGAAAGTGATCGAGGCGATCCCCGACGGCCGCGGCGTCCACATGATCGACGGCAAGATGCAGGACGACGCCACCTGGAAGCAGTGCAAGGTGATGGTCGACCTGGCGCGGATGCTCGCCGAGAAGGATCCCGGGCTGCGCGAGGCCTACGGGTTCGGCGACGACGAGGACACGGCCGCGGCGGCCTGAGCGATGGCGCGGATCCCGAACCCGCTCGGCGCGCCCGCGGAGCTGGCCGCGGCGCTGCGGGTGCTGCCGAAGATCGCCGAGAACACGAGGTCGATGGCGAGGGACACGAAGGCGCTGTCGGACGTGAAGCGCGACATCGCGAAAGTGGCCGACCGGACGGAAGGGATCGTCACGATGGACAAGCGGATGGCCAACATCGAGGCGACGATGCCCGTGCTGGTCGACGTCCAGAAGGACCTGGCGGCCGTCCCAGACCTGATCGCGCGTCTG
>JBJMKN010000007.1:0-57885 GCA_045805765.1 Solirubrobacterales bacterium | reverse complement strand
CCGCGACGACGTCATCGGCCCCCACCAGGGCCTGGTCACGATCAACGGCATCTTCCGCCCCTTCGCCCTCGTCGACGGCCGCGCCGTCGCCACCTGGCGGCTGCCCAAGGGAAAGGTCGTGATCGAGCACCTCGAGCGGGTCACGAAAAAGGCGGCCGGCCGGCTCGAAGCCGACGCGACCGCCGTCGAAGCGTTCCTGGCGAACTAAGCGTCGAGTTTCGGTCCCCCAGGGACCAGAACTCGACGCGTGTCTCAAGCGTCGGCCAGTTTCGGGGGCATCGGGTCGTCGGTCGGGCGCGGCGGCGCCTTCTCGCCCGGGGCGGCGGACAGCTCCTGCTCCCAGACGTGGTTCAGCGACACCTGCAGGTACGCCCACATGCCCGGCGCGATCAGCAGGTAGAGGACCAGGACGAGCCAGCCGTTGACCGGCTCGCGGCCCGCCAGCGCCGAGGTGCCCTGGACGCGCTTGGTGCCGTTCCAGTAGGTGATCAGCGCCGGGATGACGATGATCCCGCCCGGGAACAGCGCCAGCAGCGAGTTCATCGGGTTGCGGCCGAGGTCGTAGCCACGGGCCTCGCCGAAGGCCTTCATCTCCTTGTTGATCTTGTACCACCAGACGAGGTGGTAGATGCCGAGGGTGATGATGGGAAGCAGGGCCACGGCCCAGGGGTTGCGGACCTTCACCTCTTGCTCGGTACCGCGAATCTTCATCTCGTAGGCCATGACGCTCCGTTCCTGTAGTTGGGGACCCTCAGGCCGCTTCGGTAGTTGCAGCCTCCTGCTTTAACCGGACGAGTGCAAGCAGGCCGATCAGGCCGAAAAGAGCGGAGGACCGCTGAGGTGAGGGAGAGGGCGATCGCGATCAGGGCGTTCCCGAGCGAGACCATCCCCAGTAGCAGCGCCGTCTCGATTCGTCGACAAGTACCTGGCGAAGCCGGCGACCACGGCCGACGGCCCGAATAGGCAGATCTACGCAGCGCATCCGCGATCGGGTGTTCTAACCGATGAACAGCCCGTGCGCGAGATGGCCACCCAGTCGCCGAGGCGGAGAGCCCGACGGAACCCGCGACGAGCGGAAGTCCGGTCACGGAAGAGGCTGGGCTGAAATGCACTGCGCCTACTTTGCATCCATCTTCCACCTGCACCGATAGACCCGCTCTGCATAGACTGGAATCTAATGAGTCGTTCTGAGGTATTTATCGGGTTCGCCGCCCTACCCTCAAACCTTGCTGACACCGTTCGTTCCGCTAGCAACCGAATCGGCAAGGTCGATGGTGTGCTGCTTCGCAGTTGGGAGGATCTCAGGATAGGAGGAAATCTCCTGCTGAGCAAAATTGAGGAGGCGATTCGGGGTGCCGACGTAACGATCTTCGATTTGACTCAACTCAACGACAACGTCCTCTTTGAGGTGGGTCTCGCAATCGGAGCCAACAAGGTCGTCTGGCCCTTACGGGATGTCTCCGATACCACTCGGAAGAATGACTGGAAAGCTCTAGAAGTTCTTGATCCCATCGGCCAGACCAGGTTCACGAATTCAGAGCAGATCTTCGGAAAGTTCATGGAGGAACGTCCCGATCTTCAGGGATCGCCTCTCTTCGAAACTACTCTGGAATCGCAACTGAGAGGAGGAAGCCTTCCCTCTGTTTTTTACTTCGCTGAGCTTTTTCAGACGGATGCTGGAAGGCAGGTTGCCTCTCTTCTGCAGCATCGTACGGGCGAAGAGCTACCGCTCGTCGCGGCGGACCCAAAAGAGGCCAGTGCTCAGACCCTGCCTTGGTTTGCCCAGCACATCTATTCGGCTGAGGTGGTCATCGTTCATTTAGCGGCCGATAGAAGGCAGGGGTCGAGCTCCCACAATGCTCGAGCATCTCTAATCGCGGGTCTCGCAAGGGGGATGGGTAAGCCGCTGCTGATGCTTGCCGAGGAGGAGTACGTTTCAGCCTTGGATTACCGAGAACTGCTTTTTCGGTATCCGAACGCTGAAGAGTGCCGGACGCGGCTCGAATATTGGCTTGAAAGGAATCTTAGGCCCGCGACGGAGCGGATCGCCGATGCCCGCGAATCGGCTGCAGCTGTAGAGCTTTCGACCGAGCTTCGGTCGGTAGACCTAGGGGAGTACGTGGCTGAGAATGAGGTAAAGGGACTAGGTACCTACTACGTTGAGACGGCGACCTTCAGGGAGATCATTTCAGGTTCAAGTCGCGTCTACGTAGGTTCAAAGGGCGTGGGAAAGTCCGCGGCAGCAATACAGGCAGAGAGCAAGCTGAGAGAGGATGCACGGAATCTGGTTTGCACCGTGAAGCCACCTGGGTACGACCTCGACGGCCTGGTTAGATTGCTGTCGAAGTTTGAGCAGCGCGACGCTCGAGGTTATGTCGCGGAGAGTCTTTGGAAGTATCTACTAGCCACGGAGCTTGCGCTAGCCGTGGAGCATGATCTCGCCCGTCGCCCTGCCGGACTTGTCCCTGAGGATCCGGAGTGGCAGCTCATGGAGTTCATTGGCGAAAACCGGGCGTGGCTCACGGGTGATTTCACCACTAGATTGGAGCAGGCGGTTACCCGGCTTCTTGATGTCCCAGCTTCCGGGGAGGCGTCTAGTCGAGCTTCGGCGGTGTCCGAGGCACTTCACTCTGGTCCACTCAGGCAACTCCGAGAGGTTTTGGGGCCGGTGCTGGCCACTCGACGAAGGGTTTACCTCATCATCGACAATCTGGATAAGGCTTGGGACAAAGAATCCGACGTAAAGCAACTCGCCCGCCTGCTCTTGGCTCTCTTGGCATGCATGGATGCGTTCAGAAGCGAAATGGAAAAGACGGTTCGCAAGGAAGGGATGTCTCTTTCACTCTCTCTGTTCATCCGCGCGGACATCTTTTCTACTGTGTCCTCCCTGGCTCGGGAGCCTGACAAGCTTCCTGTTCGGACGATTCGCTGGCCAGATGACGCGTCACTGCTTGATGTAGTTGAGCAACGGTATGTGGTGTCCCAGCAAGCCGAGGTCTCGCCAAGGGAACTCTGGAGGAAGTACTTTTGCTCCAGGATTAAGGGCCAATCGGTTACTGATTGGTTGCAAGCTACTTGCCTCCCAAGGCCGCGCGATGTCCTTTACCTACTACGCTCCGCGATTGGGCACGCAGTGGGAAATCGAAATCCCCGTGTGGAAGTAGGAGATCTGCTGGCCGCAGAGCGGGACTACTCACTATTTGCCTTTGAGGCGGCTCTGGTAGAGGGACAGCAGCGAGTCGCCTCTATTGAAGAGGTGTTATTGCAATTTGCAGGAGCCCCGCGAGTGATGTCGGAGAAACATGTTGAGCAGACTCTTTTAGGAGCCGGGGTTAGTGCCGGAGAGATCAGCAATGTGATTGGGGTCCTCCAGGATCTGAGCTTCCTTGGCCTTCAGGTGCACGAAGGCAATGTCAGATTTACTAGCTCCCCCCGCGAGAAAAAGAAAGCGGCCATTTTGGCGAAGAGGTCGCAGGGGGATAATGCCGAGGTCCAATACGGGATGCATCCAGCATTCAGTTCCTATCTGGAAATATCATCGGACGGAGCTACCCTCCCAATGGTTTAGCGGTGTTGGTTTTGTGCTTCGCTGAACTTAGGCAAGCTTCGGGCTACGCCAAGGCGCTTCGAGCCGCCCGACCAGCTCGTCGCCCAGGCCCTCGATCGGGACTCGGACTTGGTCTAGGGAGTCGCGGTCGCGGAGGGTGACGGTGTCGTCTTCCATCGTCTGGTGGTCGACGGTGATGCCCCAGGGGGTGCCGATCTCGTCCTGGCGGCGGTAGCGCTTGCCGATCGAGCCGCCTTCGTCGAACTCGGTGGGGAGGCGGCGGCGGAGGTCTCCGAAGATCTCGCGGGCCTTCTCCGGCAGGCCGTCCTTGGAGACGAGGGGGAGGACGGCGACCTTGACCGGGGCCAGGCGCGGGTGGAGGCGGAGGACGGTGCGCTGGCGGCCCTCCACCTCCTCGACCTCGTAGGAGTCGACGAGGAAGGCGAGGGTGGCGCGGTCGGCGCCGGCGGCGGGCTCGATCACGTGGGGGACGTAGCGCTCTTTGGTCTGCTGGTCGAAGTACTCGAGCTTCTCGCCGGAGAACTTGGCGTGCTGGGTGAGGTCGAAGTCGCCGCGGTCGGCGATCCCCTCCAGCTCCGACCAGCCGATCGGGAAGAGGTACTCGATGTCGCTGGTCGCCGAGGAGTAGTGGGAGAGCTCATCCTCGCCGTGGGCGCGGACGCGCAGGTGGTCGGGGCGGATCCCCAGCTCGGTGTACCAGCGCTCGCGCTCAGCCATCCAGTGCTGGTGCCACTTCTGCGCTTCGGCCGGCGGCACGAAGTACTCCATCTCCATCTGTTCGAACTCGCGGGTGCGGAAGATGAAGTTGCCGGGGGTGATCTCGTTGCGGAAGGACTTGCCAACCTGGGCGATCCCGAAGGGCGGCTTCTTGCGGGCGAAGCTGAGGACGTTCTTGAAGTTGATGAAGATCCCCTGGGCCGTCTCCGGGCGCAGGTAGACGGTCGAGCCCTCCTCGGCGACGGGGCCGACGTGGGTTTCGAACATGAGGTTGAACTGGCGCGGCTCGGAGAGCTCGCCGCCGCACTGGGGGCAGCGCAGCTCCCCGTTCGGATCGCCGCCTTCGGCCTCGATCGCCTCGCGCAGATGGTCCTCGCGCCAGCGTTTCTTGCACTTGCCGAGGCACTGGACGAGCGGGTCGGTGAAGCCTTCGAGGTGGCCCGAGGCCTCCCAGACGCGCGGGTGCTGGAGGATCGCCGAGTCGAGAGCGACGATGTCGTCGCGCTCGGTCAGCATCGCCCGCCACCACTCGGCCTTGACGTTGTTCTTGAGGAGGACGCCGTAGTGGCCGTAGTCGTAGGTCGAGCCGAGGCCGCCGTAGATCTCCGAGGATGGGAAGACGAAGCCGCGCCGTTTGCACAGCGCGACGATCTCCTCCATCGTCACCTCGGTCGGTCGCGTTCCCTGCTCGGTCGCCATGGCCGGAACCGTAGCGGCTGCGATAATCCCGCACCGCCATGCCCATCTACGAGTACAAATGCGAGAACGGCCACGTCTTCGACGTGATCCAGAAGATGACCGACGAGCCGCTGCGCGAGTGCCAGGAGTGCGGCGCGCCGGCTGCGCGGGTGCTGAGCGCCCCGGCAATCCACTTCAAGGGGTCCGGCTTCCACAACACCGATTACGGGACGAAGCGGGGCGGCGGCAACGGCGGCTCGGATTCCGGCGGCGACTCGGGCGGCTCGGGGTCGAGCGAGTCGAAGTCGGATTCCTCCTCCGGCAAGAGCGAGTCGAAGTCGGGCTCGAAGCCGGCTGCGTCGACCGCGGACTGAGCGCGCTTCGTCCGCCGCGGCTGGAACGCTGCGGGCGTGATCCCGGAGAACCTCGAGCGGGCGCGGCGTCTCTTCTGGCTGGGTAGGTCCCTGCTCGCCTTGAGCGCGATCTTGCTGCCGGTCGTCGCCTACGGTCTTGCCGCGCTGCTTGTCGACGGGATCGCGAAGAAGGAATACTACGAAGCGATTTCCCAGATCCTGCCGGTGCTGCTGCTCGCCCTGGCGATCGAGCAGCGCTACTTCACGCAGGGGCAGTCGATGCCGGACCTACCGCCCGAGCTCCAGTTCGGCACGGCCGAGGAAAAGAGCCTCGCTCGCTGGTACACGCGAGCCGCGAGGGTCTACGCGCTGATGGTGCTCCTCGCCCTCGGCCTCGGCGAGTGGATCGCGGTCGAAGTCCTCGCCGACGGCTCCTCCTCCACCGCCGACCTCAAGAACACCGCAGGCTCCCTCGCCGCCGGCTTCACCGCCCTGATCGTCACCGCACTGGTGGGGACGAGGAGTGTCGACAACGCCTGAGGTATCCGAGGTCATTGACCCCTTTGGATCTGAGATCTCGCACCCTAAAGGTGCGAGATCTTGTACCCTAGAGGGCCGAGTACTGGTACCCTAGAAGTATGGATTACCTCCCCAGGGTTGTCGAAGCCGAGCTTGACCATCTCTTTGCTGCCCTTCCGGCCCTTGCGATTGAGGGGCCGAAAGGCGTCGGGAAGACCGCGATGGCTTCTCGACGAGCCCAGACCATCTACGCACTCGACGATCCAGGGCAGCTCGAGCTCGCCACCGCCGACCCCCGTCGCCTCCTGGACGCTGAGCCGCCGATCCTGATCGACGAGTGGCAAAGGCTCCCCGAGACCTGGGACCTGGTGCGGCGCGCCGTCGACGCCGGTGCGCAAGAGGGGCGCTTCCTGATGGCCGGATCTGCGTCCCCCGCCGGCGCAGGAACCCATTCTGGGGCGGGCCGGATTCCGACGATACGGATGCGACCCCTCTCCTTGGCGGAGCGCCTCGGAGAAGCCGGCTCGGTCAGCCTGGCCGAGCTCCTGAACGGGGAGCAGCCAAAGCTGGAGGGTGAGACCTCTGTGAGCCTGGAGAACTACGCCGAGGAGATCCTTTCTTCGGGGCTCCCGGGCTTGCGTCGCTATTCGGGTCGAGCGTTGCGGGCGCAGCTGGACGGCTACCTCGACCGGGTCATCGACCGTGACTTCCCCGAACTCGGCCGGAGAGTGCGAAACCCGGAGGGGCTTCGTCGTTGGATGAGCGCCTACGCCGCGGCATCCTCGACCACCACGTCCTTCGAGAAGATTCGCGCGGCTGCATCGAGCGGAGACGAGGACAACATCAACCGCAAGGCTGCCGAGCCATATCGGGCGGTGCTGGAGCGGCTCTGGCTGTTGGATCCGGTTCCCGGCTGGCTCCCAACCCGCAACCGCCTGAAGCGGCTCACGGCGGCGGAGAAGCATCAGCTTGCAGACCCGGCTCTCGCAGCCCGGCTTCTCGGCGCAACCGAAGACGCACTTCTGCAAGGGGAGTCGCTCGGCCCCTCGATGCCGCGAGACGGCACCCTCCTCGGCGCACTTTTCGAGTCCCTCGCCACGCTCAGCATCCGTGTCTATGCACAGGGGGCCGAGGCCGAGGTCAAGCATCTGAGGTCGTTCGGGGGCGAGCACGAGGTCGATCTCGTCGTCCAGCGAGCCGACGACCGTGTGATCGGGGTCGAGGTCAAGCTGACGGCGGTTCCACGCGAGAGGGACTTCCGCCACCTCAAGTGGTTGCGGAGGGAGATCGGCGAGGATCTCTTAGACGCCATCGTGATCACGACCGGGAGGGCCGCCTTCCGCAGGGAAGACGGCATCGGTGTCGTCCCCTTGGCCCTGCTCGGGGCGTGAGGCTCAGCCGTTGAGGAACTTGTCGACGGCCTTCTTGCGGACCGACTCGGGGACTTCGATCGAGCTTTCGGGGCCGACGCCGCATTCGCTCGGGTCCTTGCCGCAGAGGACTTCGGCCGGGGCGCTGCCGCCGATCCCGGCCGAGAGGACCAGCTGCGGCATCGTGAAGAAGCCCATGTCGCTGACGAACGCCTTCGGGGCGTCCCAGCCGATGATCGGGCCGTGGATGAAGTTGTAGGGGAGGCGGAGGGGGTCGGTCAGCTGGTCCTTGATCCCGTTGATGACTTCCTGTTGGGCCTTCTCGCGGTCGAGGTCGTCGTAGCCGCCGAGCGAGTAGACGCTCTTGCCCGGGCCGGGGCATTCGCTGACGTGGCGGATCCGCGAGTAGGCGAGGGCCTTTTCGCCGTTGAGGGTGTTCTCGCCCTTGTGCAGGCGCAGGCTGACCCCGCCCTGACCGCCGCCGGCGCCGCCGGAGATGTCGGCGCAGAGCTTGACCGGGACGTCGATCTTGACCCCGCCGACGGCATCGATCAGGTCTTCGAAGCCGGTGAAGTCGACGATCGCGACGTGGTCGATCTGGAGGCCGAGGAACTGTTCGATCGTCTTGATCTGCAGGGCGGCGCCGCCGTAGGCGAAGGCGGCGTTGATCTTCGTCGGCGCGTTGCCGGGGATCTCGGCGAAGGAATCGCGGGGGATCGAGAGTTTGCGGAAGGCGCCGCCGCCGGCGCGGATCAGCATCAGCGTGTCGGCGCGGAATTCGCCTTCGTAACAGGGCTTGTGGGGCTTCTCGCCCTTCGACTGCTGTTCGAAGCACTCCTCGGAGGTGTTGCCGTCGCCGCTTCCGGGCGGCCGCGCGTCGGTGCCGAGGACGAGGATCGTCTGCGGCTTGAAGAGCAGGAAGGGGTTGCCGTGGAGGGCGTCGCGCGCTTCGCCGGAGAGCTTGAACGACTGGATCTGGGCGGAGACGCCGAAGGCGATGAGGCTGATCAGGATCCAGCCGAGCGCGGCGATGCCGACCCATTTGAGAACGCGGCGGACGTTGAACGGGGCGCGCGGCGCGCCGGGACGGCGCGGCTCCTTCTCCCGGCGCGGCCCCCGTGAAGGCAACCTTGCACGGTCGCGCAACCCCGACAGATCCGCGCCTTTTAGGCGCGAAAACAGCCCCTTGCGGGAGCGGTAGATCTTGTACTCGGGCTCGTGTTCGGGCGGCTCGGGGGGCCGCTGGTCGCCGTCGGGGGCCATGAAAGGCTAGAAATCATGGCGATGCACTCGGTCGTCCGCCTTCAGCCCTCCTGTCCCGCGTGAGCGGCAGCGAGACGATCGGCGTCGATCTCGGCGGCACGAAGATGCTGATCGGGGTCCTCTCCGGCACCGAGCGGCTCTACGAGCAGCGCGAGGCATCGACCGGCCAGACCGAGGACGAGCTGGTCGAGCTGCTGGTCCGCGAGGTGACCGAGGCGCGGGACGCGCGCCCCGACGTGACCGCGGTCGGCCTCGGGATCCCGGCGACGATCGACCACGACGAGGGCATCGCCGTCTCCGCCGTCAACCTCCCGCTCGCCGACCTGCCGATCCGCGAGATCGTCAGCGAGCGGGTCGGGCTGCCGGTCTTCGTCGACAACGACGGCAACGTCGCCGCGCTCGCCGAGTACCTCTACGGCGCCGCCCAGGGCAAGCCCCACATGGTGATGCTGACCGTCGGCACCGGGATCGGCGGCGGCCTCATCCTCAATGGCGAGATCTACCGCGGCTCGACCGGCGCTGGCGCCGAGCTCGGCCACGTCGTGATCCAGGCCGACGGCCCGCCCTGTCAGGGCAACTGCCCCAACCACGGCTGCGTCGAGTCGCTCGCCTCCGGGACGGCGCTGGGGCGGGAGGGGCGCGCCGCCGCCGAAAGCGCTCCCGACTCGGCGCTCGGCAAGCTGCTGGCCGAAGGCAAGGAGGTCGACGGCAAGGCCGTGACCGAGGCCGCGCTCGCCGGCGACGAACTGGCCGTCGGCGTCTTCGACCTGATCGGCGGCCGCCTCGGGGTCGCCTGCGCCAGCCTCGCCAACGTCTTCCAGCCGAACGCGATCGTCGTCGGGGGAGGGGTGATCGCCGCCGGCGACCTCCTGCTCGAGCCGGCGCGGCGCGAAATCCGCGCGCGGGCGCTGCGGCCGATGAACGAGACCCCGATCCTCGAGGCGACCCTCGGCAACGACGCCGGCATGATCGGCGCCGCCGCGATGGCGCGCAGCGAGGTCGCCGAGGTGAGCGCCTGATGCCGGGCTGCCTCGTCGTCTGCCCGACCCCGATCGGCAACCTCGAAGACGTCACGCCGCGGGTGCGCGAGGCGCTGGTCAGCGCCGACTACATCGCCTGCGAGGACACCCGCCGCACCGGCGGCCTGCTGGACAAGCTGCGGATCCGGCCGGCGCCGCGGCTCGTCTCCTTCCACGAGGGCAACGAAGCCGCGCGGGCGCTGGAGCTGGCGCAGCGGATCGAGCGCGGCGACCAGGTCGCCCTCGTCTCCGACGCCGGCATGCCGGCGATCTCCGACCCTGGTTACAAGCTGATCCGCCGCTGCATCGACCGCGCGCTCGAGGTGACGGTGCTGCCGGGCCCCTCGGTGATCCCGGTCGCCCTCGTCGCCTCCGGGCTACCGATCGACCGCTGGCGCTTCGAGGGCTTCCTGCCGCGCCGGGCGGGGGAGATGGAGCGCGTCCTGCGCTCGGCCGAGACCGTGATCGCCTTCGAGTCCCCGCGCCGCGTCGGCGAGTCCCTCGCCGCCCTCGCTTCGCTGGCGCCCGACCGCGAGGCCGCCGTCTGCCGCGAGCTGACCAAGATCCACGAGGAGGTCGCCCGCGGCAGCCTCGCCGAGCTCGCCCGTCGCTTCCGCGGCGACGTCAAAGGCGAGATCGTCCTCGTCATCGGCCCCGCCGCCTCCTCCGAGCACGACAAAGACGTCGGCTTCGCGGTTGACGCCCTTCGTCACCTGGTCCAGTCCGGGGCGCGGCCGCGGGCGGCTGCGAGCGTCGTCGCGGCGCTCACTGGCACGCGGGCGAACGATCTCTACAAAGCTCTGACGGGGCGCGAGGCGCGGCGGTAGCGCTCGATGTGGCTCGTAGGCTCTAGGGGCGATGGCGGGTGAATCAGAAGACCCTCGGAAGAGGCTTGCCTTCGAAGAATCCATTCGGGCTCTTACTCATCAGAGTGGCGTCCTAGACGACCTCCGCTCCCGCACGGGGATATTGCTTACGGCCGCATCTCTCACTGCAACCTTCATTGGCTCACGGGCACTAGATGGTGGTTTCTCAGCATGGACTCAAGTTGCATTGGGGCTGTTCCTGATGAGTGGCGCCTTCTGCCTGGGTATTCTCTGGCCTAGGGGGAACTGGGGTTTCACCTTCAACGCCCAGACGATCCTCGATGGCTACGTCCGACATCCAGGTCCGGCGACGATCGATCAGATGCATGTGGAATTCGCTGAGATCAATCACGAGAACTGGGAGACAAATAAAGAAAGACTGAGATGGCTTTTCTGGAGTTTCCGTCTAGGAGTTTTGGCGCTGGTGCTCCAGGTACCCTGCTGGCTAATGGCTATCGGAACCGCTAATGGCTAAAGCCCGCAAATCAGGCGGCGGCAAGCGTCCTGCAAGTCCCTCACAACCACAGCGGCGATCCGGTCTGGAAGAGGGGGCGGTCAGGAAACCGCTGGGTGGGTCCGACAAAAGATCCGGCAGGCCTAACCCAACCAATCACGAAACTCGGAGCCGGCCAAAACCTTAGGTAGGGCGTTTTCGCGTTCGTTGGAGCGGAGTTGCGGGAACTTCTCTCCGATAGCTTGCGGAGTCGGATGACTTCAGGCCGCTTCTACACGACGACGCCGATCTACTACGTCAACGCCGAGCCGCACCTCGGGCATGCGTATTCGACGATGGCTGCGGATGTGCTGGCGCGGCATCATCGGCAGCGGGGGGATGACGTGTTCTTCCTCACTGGGACGGATGAGCATGGGGAGCCGGTGGAGAATGCGGCTAAGAAGGCGGGGGTGACGCCGCAGGAGTTGGCGGACACGAATGCGGCGAAGTTCGAAGGGATGATGCCCTCGATCGGCGCCACCAATGACTTCTTCATCCGCACCAGCGATCCGCGGCACGAGGCCAAGGTCGCCGAGATCATCCAGCGTGTCTACGACAACGGCTGGGTGACGAAAGGGACCTACGAAGGCTGGTACTGCCCTCGCTGCGCGGACTTCAAAACCGAGCGGGAGCTTGGGCCGGGCAATACGTGTCCGATTCATGAGATCCCTTTGCAGAAGGAACGCGAGGACAACTACTTCTTCAAGCTCTCCGCCTTCCAGGGGCAGCTGGAAGGCCTATATGAGGAGCGGCCGGACTTCGTCGTCCCCGACTTCCGCCGCAACGAGGCGCTCTCGTTCATCAAGGGCGGGCTGGAAGACGTCTCGCTCTCGCGTCCCAACCTGAAGTGGGGGCTGCCGCTGCCCTGGGACCCCGAGCAGCGCATGTACGTCTGGTTCGACGCGCTCCTCAACTACGTCACCGCGCTCGGTTTCGCCCGCGAGGGGGAGGACCTGACCGAGCGCTTCTGGCCCGCCGACCTGCACGTGATGGCCAAGGACATCCTCAAGTTCCACGCGGTGATCTGGCCGGCGCTCTGCTTTGCCGCCGACCTCGAGCCGCCAAAGCGGATGGTGATCCACGGCTTCCTGCTGATGGGCGAGAAAAAGATGTCTAAGAGCCTCGGCAACGTCCTCGACCCGTTCGAGGTGATCGAGCGCTTCGGCGCCGACGCGCTGCGCTTCTACCTCTTCCGCGAGGTCAGCTTCGGCCAGGACGGCGCGATCTCCACCGCCGGCTTCGAGCAGCGCTACGAGACCGAGCTCGCCAACGACTACGGCAACCTCGCCAGCCGGGTGCTGGCGATGGTCGACCGCTACCGCGACGGCACCGTGCCGGAGGCGCAGGTCGACGCCGTCCTCGCCGAGGACTTCGAAGGCGTCCCCGCGCGCTTCAGCGATCTGCTCGACCGGGCTGAGCTGAGCCAGGCGCTCGACGTCGTCTGGGTTTTGGTGCGGCGCCTCAACCGCTACGTCGAGGAGACCCAGCCGTGGGTCCTGGCCAAGGACGAGGCTGACCCCAAGCGGCTCGACGAGGTCCTCTACAACCTCGTGGAGGGCCTGCGCGTGGTGACGCTGCTGCTCGTCCCCTACCTGCCGCAGACCAGCGAGACGCTGCTGGCGGCGCTGGCCGAAGCGGGGCGTTCGCCGGCGGAGCTGGGGTCGCGCGGGGGCGGCCAGAAGGTCGAGCGGGTGCCACCGCTCTTCCCGAAGATCGAGACGCCCGCGGCCTGATGGCCGAGCCGGTCCTCGCCGTCCGCGAACTGCACAAGCGCTACGGCAGCCAGGAGGCGCTCGCGGGTGTCGACCTCGAGGTGGGCGCGGGGCAGCTGGTCGGCCTGCTCGGCCCCAACGGCGCTGGCAAGTCGACGTTGACGAAGATCGCCTGCGGCCTCGTCCGCCCCTCCGGCGGCGGCGTCGAGGTGCTCGGCAAGCCCGCGGGGTCGCCCGAGGCGCGCGCTGCCCTCGGGTACCTGGCGGAGCTCTTCCGCTTCCCCGGCTGGTGCACGGCCGAGGAGCTGCTGCGCTTCCACCAGCGCCTCGCCGGCTCCGCCGGTGGCGAGGCGGAGCGTCGCGAGCTGCTCGAGCTGGTCGACCTCAGCGAGGCCGCCGACAAGCGGATCGAGGCGATGTCGAAGGGGATGCAGCAGCGGCTCGGGGTCGCCCAGGCGCTGGTCGGCTCGCCGCGCCTGCTCCTGCTCGACGAGCCGACCAGCGCCTTGGACCCGGTGGGGCGGCGGATCGTTCGCGAGCTGCTCGAGGAGCTGCGGCGGCGCGGCGTCGCCGTCCTCCTCAACTCCCACCTGCTGAGCGAGGTCGAGCTGGTCTGCGACCACGTCGCGATCATCGCCGGCGGCCGCCTCGTCAAGGCCGGAACGCCGGCGGGGCTGGCGGGGCCGGCGGTGGTCGAGGTCGAGACCGGGTCCGGCGTCAAGACCTTCGAGGGGGCGGCGCGCGAGGACGCGCCGCGGATCGTCGCCGAGCTGGTCGCGGCGGGGGAGAGCGTCTACCGCGTCGAGGTCCGGCACAGCTCGCTCGAAGACGTCTACCTCGATGCCGTCGGCGGGCAGACGGGATGAGCGGCGCCCAGTTGCGTGCGGCGGCGGCGGTCGTCGGCCTCTCGATCCAGGAGGGGGCCCGCAAGCGGGTCTTCCTCGCGGTGCTGCTGCTGACCGCTGCCTTCCTCGCCCTCTACGCCCTCGGCGCCCACTTCGCCTTCCGGGACGTCGAGGGCTTCGCCGCCGGCGAAACGAAGATCCTCGACGCCCACGCCTTCACCGGCGCGGTGATCTTCGGCCTGGCGATGTTCGCGACCCTCTTCCTCGGCGCCGTCCTCGCGGTCTTCCTCACTCTCGGCGTCGTCCGCGGCGACGCCGAGTCCGGCCTGTTGCAGCCGATCGTCGTCCGCCCGATCGGTCGCACGACGATGCTGGTCGGCCGTTTCGCCGGGGCGGCGCTGCTCTCGGCCGCCTACGTGTTGATCGTCTACTTCGCCGCCTGCGCTATCACCTCGGCGACCGGCGACTGGGCCCCCGACCACCTCCTCACCCCGGCCCTCGGCCTGGCCCTGGCGGTGGCGATCATCGCCGCGCTCTCCCTGCTCGCCTCGACGATCCTCTCGGTGACCGCGCAGGGGATCGTCGTCTTCATGGTCTTCGGCGCCGGCCTCACCGCGGGCCTGCTGGCCCAGATCGGCCAGGCGATCAACTCCGATTCGCTGCACACGATCGGCCGCGTCGCGAGCTGGACGCTGCCGTTCGAGGGCCTCTACACGGCCAGCCTGCACGCGCTGATCTCGGGCACCTCCGGCCTCACCGGGGTGGTCCTCGAACTCGGCCCCTTCGGCGCCTCCGAACCTGCGAGTGCCGGGCTGATCGCCTGGGCTTCCGCTTACCTGGTCGGAGTCGTCGCCCTCGCCGCCTTCGTCTTCTCGCGGCGCGACCTCTAGCCGCAAAGGCCCAGAGGCCGGTCCTCTACAGGGATCGGTGCATACTGAATAGCTGCACTAATTTCGCAGCAAACGTCCAGAACGCGCTCGAACGGTGAACACGCGGATACCTTCGCGCCATGACGATACGAGCGCGGTTCCCACTGTCCCTTGCCATCCTCGCCGTGCTGGGCTTCACCGCCTTCGCCTCAACCGCCTCGGCGGCGTCGCCGATCGCCAAGGACGGCAAGATCCACGCCTGTTACAAGGCGAAGGGCAAGGGCAAGGGGACGCTGCGCCTGGTTCGCAACGGAAAGGTGCGCTGCCCGAAGAAGTGGAAGAAGGTCGCCTGGTACGCGAGCGGGCCGGCGGCCACCCCTCCCACGGTGGGACCGGCAGGGCCTCAGGGGGACCGCGGCGAGCAGGGTGAGCGCGGGCTTCCCGGCACCGCCGGCAACGTCGTCGTCAAAGAACTTGAAGACAAAGTCAGCGAACTGCTGACGCGGATCCAGAACCTGGAAGACCTGATCCCGACGGTGCAGTCGCTCTGTACCCAAGCCGAGGTGCTGACCTCGCAGGTGAACGCCGTCGAAGACGCGCTCGGCGGGCTCAAACTGAACGCGGTCCTGGTGACGCTCGGGGGAATCCTCGAAATCCCGACGCTGCCCGGGGGGCTGCCCGCGTTCAGCTGCCCGAACTAACTGGCGTCGAGCAGCCCCGGCCCGATCTCCTCGGGCCGGGTGAGGCCGCAGAGGGCCATCGTCAGGTCGAGCTCGGCGAGGGCCATCTTGAGGACGGTTTCGACGCCGGACTGCCCGTCGAGGGCGAGGCCCCAGATGTAGGGGCGGCCGAGGCAGACGGCGTCGGCGCCGAGCGCCAGCGCCTTCAGCGCGTCGGCGCCGCCGCGGACGCCGCTGTCGAAGAGGATCGCCAGGTCGTCGCCCGCCGCCTCGGCGATCGCCGGCAGCGCCTCGAGGGAGGGGATCGCGCCGTCGACCTGGCGGCCGCCGTGGTTGGAGACGACGATGCCGTCGAGGCCGCGGCGCACCGCCTCGCGGGCGTCGTCTGGGTGCTGGATGCCCTTGATGACGATCGGCAGCGAGGTCATCCCGCGCAGCTGCGAGAGGTCGTCCCAGTTGAGCGCCGGGTTGGCCTGCACGCCGAGGAAGTGGCCGGTGGCGGCGCCAACGTCCTCCTCCGGCGTCTTCTCCAGCGCCGAGCGGAAGACCGGGTCCTGGAAGTAGTTGGCGACGCCCATGCCGTTGAGGAAGGGGAGCCAGGCCTGCTGCAGGTCTCGCGGCTTCCAGCCGGGGATGAAGGTGTCGATGGTGAGGACGATCGCTTCGTAGCCGGCCCGCTCGGCGCGCTCGACCATGCTCCGCGCCAGCTTCGGGTCGTTGGGCCAGTAGAGCTGGAACCAGCGCGGCGCCTCGCCGCCCGCCTCGGCGATCTCCTCGAGCGAGAAGTGCGAGGCGGTGCTGGCGATCATCGGCACCCCGAGCGCAGCGGCGGCGCGGGCGGTCGCCAGCTCGCCCTCGTCGTGGACGACCTTCTGCACCCCGATCGGCGCCAGCAGCAGCGGCGCCGGCATCTCGGTTCCCAGCACCGTCGTCGCCAGGTCGCGCTCGGAGACGTCGCGCAGCATCCGCGGCACGATCCGGCGGCGCCGGAAGGCCTCCTCGTTGGCCCGCATCGTCTCCTCTGAGCCAGCGCCGGCGCCGACGTAATTGGCGGCTTTCGGGTCCATCGCCGCCATCGCCTGCTGCTCGAGGTCGGCGACCGCGACCGGGACCGCCGGCGTCTCGCCGCCGAGGCCGCGGAGGTAGATCTCGCGGTAGTAGTCGGCGGGATCCGGCATCCGCCGCAGGCTAGTCCCTGAGGCGGAAGAGCGATGGGGCGAGCGGAGCGGCGGTCGCGGCCAGGCGCAGCCGCCGCAGGCCGAAGCGGTCCTCGATCGCCGCCAGCAGCGAGTAGTGGTCGCCGACCATCGCAATTTCCCGGCCCGGCTCGACGTCGGGGCCGGCGAGGACGGTGGCGATGCGGCCGCCGCCCGGGGCCCCGCAGCAGCTCAGCTTGCTGCGGCCCTCGTCCCAGGTGATCACCAGCAGCCCGTGGGGGCCGAGCCGGCGCCTGATCTGGGGCACCAGCTCGTAGAGGTAGAGGTCGACGACGCCGAGGCTGCAGTCGTGGCCGTCGTTGCAGACGTCCGGCGTCAGCCAGCCGAATTGGGGCAGCGTGCCGCGCTCGAGGTCCCTCGTCAGGCGCGTCCCCGGAACGACGTTGGCGCAGCGTTCGGGCACCGCGGTGATCGAGGGAAAGTAGGCGAAGGGGTTGTGGCGTTTGGTGTAGGAGCCGTAGCCCGCGCCGGTGAAGCAGCGGTAGGGCATCCCCTCCATGTAGGCGCGCCAGGAGATTCCGGCGCGGGAGAGCTGGGAGGCGAGGTTGGGGCCGCCGATCTCGAGGTCGGGGTAGTTGTCGGTGACGCCGAAGGTGTCGCCGCCGAGCAGCGCCAGGTAGTTGGGCAGCGACGGGTGCGCCGGGGTGTAGTAGTTGGTCGTGAGGGCGCCGCGCCCGATCAGCCCGTTGAAGTAGGGCATTTCCGGGTTGCCGACCACTTCCTCGTACTCGCGGTTCTCGAGCACGATCACGAAGAGGGAAGAGGGCTGCGGCGCGGCCACGGCGGCGGCGGCCGGCGGGCAGCAGGCGGCCGCGAGGAGCACCAGCAGCAAGGAGACCCGGGCGGCGATCGCGCGAGGATAGGCTGATCTGCCGATGATCGACTCCCACACCCATCTGTTCCTCTGCGAGGGCGACGAGGAGGAGCTGGTGGCCGCCGCCGCGGCGGCCGGGGTGGGGCGGATGCTGACGATCGGGATGGGGGCGGGCTCCAACGCGGCCGCGGTGGCGAGCGCCGAGCGCCACGAGGCGGTCTTCGCCTCTGTCGGGCGCCACCCCAACGACGCCGGCGGCTTCGACGACGCCGCGGCTGCGGAAATCCGCCGCCTTGGCGCCCACGAGAAGGTGCGGGCGATCGGCGAGACCGGCCTCGACTTCTACCGGGACACCGCCGCGCCGGAGGACCAGCGCCGCGCCTTCGCGGCCCAGATCGAGATCGCCCGTCAGCTCGGCCTGCCGATCGTGATCCACGCCCGCGACCCCGAGGGAGAGACGGCGGCGACGGACGAGATCTTCGACACCCTCGACGCCGAGGCGGGCGACGCGCCGGTGATCCTCCACTGCTTCTCGGCCCCGCACCGGGTCGGCGACGCCGCCGAGCGCGGCTGGTACTGCTCGTTCGCCGGCAACGCCACCTATCCGAGCGCCAAGGAGCTGCTGTTCGCGGCGGCAAAGGTGCCGGCCGAGCGGATCCTGGTCGAGACCGACGCGCCCTACCTGGCGCCGCAGCCGATGCGCGGCAAGCGCAACCAGCCCGCCTTCGTGGTCGAGACGGCGCGGGCGGTAGCTGAGGTGCGCGGCGTCTCCTACGAGGAGCTGGAGCGCACGGTGGAGGCGAACGCCCAGGCCCTCTTCGGCTGGTAGGGAGATGGCCTGATGGTCCGGCTCGGCCAGAACTTCCTCGCCGACCCCAACCTGCTGGAGGCGATCGTCCGCGACGCCGAGCTGGGGGCCGACGACGTCGTGCTCGAGGTGGGGGCGGGCGAAGGGGTCTTGAGCGGGCGCCTCGCCGCCGCCGCGGGCCACCTGCACTCGGTCGAGATCGACCGCGGGCTGCGGGAGGCGCTGGCGCCGGTCGAGGCGCTGCCGAACGTCGACCTGCACTGGGGCGACGCGATGAAGCTCGACCTCGCGGCGCTGCGCCCGGCGCCGACGGCGATGGTCGCCAACCTGCCCTACTCGGTGGCGACGCCCTTGCTGCTGCGCACGATCGAGGAGCTGACCTCGTTGCAGCGGTGGACGGTGATGGTCCAGCGGGAGATCGCCGACCGCCTCCGCGCCGGCCCCGGCAGCCGCACCTACGGGTCGCCGAGCGCAGTCGCCCAGCTCGCCTGCGAGGTGGAGATGCTGCGCGCCGTCGACCCGGCCGTCTTCAAGCCGCGGCCGCGGGTCGACTCGGCGATCCTGCGCCTGCGCCGTACCGGCCCCGGCGCCGACGCGGAGACGCGGACGCTGATCCGGGCGGCCTTCGCCCACCGGCGCAAGTCGCTGGCGCGCTCGCTCGAGCACGCGCGGCCGGGCAGCCTCGCGCCCGCGCGGGCGGCGCTCGCCGAGCTCGGTCTGCCAGAAGACGCCCGCGCCGAGGCGCTGGCGCCGCAGCAGTTCGCCGCCCTCTCCGCAAGGCTGCGCGACTGATGCTGTTCCACGCCCCCGCCAAGCTCAACCTCTGCCTCTACTTCGGCGCCCCCCGCGAGGACGGGCTGCATGAGCTCTGCTCGCTGTTCGAGCCGCTGGCGCTGGCAGACCTGATCCGCGTCACCCCGGCCGAGCGCGACGAAGTCGTCTGCCCGGGGGTGGAGGGGGAGAACCTGGCGGCGCGGGCGCTGGCGGGGCTGCGTGAACGCGGCTGGGACCGGGAGCCGCTGCGGATCGAGATCGAGAAGCGGGTGCCGGTCGCCGCCGGCCTCGGCGGCGGCAGCGGCGACGCGGCGGCGGTGTTGCGCCTCGCCGCCGGCGAGGTCGCCGACCTGCCGCAGCTGGCGGCCGGGCTCGGCGCCGACGTCCCCTCGCAGCTGCGGCCCGCCTTGGCGCTCGTCCGCGGGGCGGGCGAGCGGATCGAGCCGCTGCCCGAGCCGGCCGAGCACGCGGCGGTCCTGCTCCCCGGCGGCGGCGGCCTCAGCACCGCGGCCGTCTTCGCGGAGGCAGACCGGCTCGGGCTCGGCCGCGGCCCGGAGGAGCTGGACGAGCTGGCGTCGCGGCTGCGGGAGGCCGCCGGCGCCGGCGCCTCGCCGCTCTCCTATCCCGACCTGCTCGTCAACGACCTCGAGCCGGCGGCGCTCTCGCTGCGCCCGGACATCGGCGCGGCGCTGGAGGCGCTTCGCGGCGCCGGGGCGCAGCGCGCGATCCTCAGCGGCTCCGGCCCGACCGCGGTCGGCCTCTTCCCGGACCTCGCCGCGGCCGAGGCGGCGGCCGAGTCTCTCGACACCGAGGAAGCGATCGTCTGCGCCGCCGGACACGCGAGACTTTCGCCATGAGGCTTCCCGGGGAGGGAGAGGGCGAGGGCGGGAAGAACCGCAAACGGCTGAAAATCGCGATCGCCGCTCTGGTGATCGGCGCGATCTACTACTTCATCAGCCGCCAGCTCGGCCACCTCGACCTGCAGGAGCTGCTGGAAGAGCTTTCGAACACGCTTGGCGGCTGGACCTACCTGATCGTCGCCTTCTTCGCCTTCGCCGAGACCGGCGCCTTCATCGGCCTCGTCGTTCCGGGGGAGACGGTGATGCTGCTCGGCGGCGCCGTCGCGGGCCAGGGCGCGATCAACATCTACCTGCTGATCGCGATCGCCTGGTTCTCGGCCTGGCTCGGCGACACCACCAGCTTCTTCCTCGGCCGCAGGCTCGGCCGCGAGTTCGTCCTCAAGCACGGCTCCCGCTTCGGGATCAGCCAAGAGCGCTTCGAAAAGGTCGAGGACTACTTCGGCCGCCACGGCGGCAAGACGATCTTCATCGGCCGCTGGATCAGCCTCGTCCGCGCCTTCGCCCCCTTCATCGCCGGCAGCTCCGGGATGGGCTACCGCGCCTTCGTCCCCTACAGCATCCTCGGCACCGGCCTCTGGGCCTCCCTGCACATCCTCATCGGCTACTTCTTCTCGCGCAGCATCGAGACGGCTGGGCACTACGCGGCGCGGGGCGCTGCCGGGCTGGCGACGCTGATCGCCGTCATTGCCGCCACCGTCTGGGTCGTCCGCCGCCTGCGGGAGGAGAAGAACCGGAGAGCGGTGGTGCGCTGGATGGAGGGGCACGGTGCTACCCGCTGGCTGGTCGACCTCGCCCGGCGGCGGGAGCTGCGCTTCCTCTGGGACCGGGTTACCCCGGGCGGCACCTTCGGCCTCGAATTCACCTCGTTGATGGCGACCCTGGCGGTCTCGCTGTTCGTCGTCGTCGCCTACACGGTGATGATCGGCGACGACCCCGGCCCGACGCCGGGGGACGAAACCGCGATCGAACTCGTAGAACACCTGCAGACGGGGGCGCTGACCAGCGTCGCCAAGGTCGTCTCCTTCTTCGGCTCGGCCGGCTTCACCTGGGCGCTGGCGCTGGTCGGCGCGGCCCTGCTCGCCTGGCGGCGCCGCTGGACGGAGTTCGGGGTCCTGCTGGCGGGGATGGCGATCACCCAGATCGGGCTCGAGGCGCTCGAGGGCGGCGTCGATCGCTCACCGCCGCCGGAGCCGCTGGCCGCCGCCCCCAGCTCCTCATTCCCCAGCAGCCACGCCGCCCACTCGGTCATCTACCTCTGGCTGGCGGTGACGATCGTGCTGCGCCTGCGGCCCGGGATGGCGCGGGCGACGGCGGTCGTCGTCGCCGGCCTCGTCCTCACCGCGCTGGTCGGGCTATCGCGCGTCTACCTCGAGGTCCACTACCTCAGCGACGTCAGCGCCGGCTGGGCGCTGGGGGCCGCCGCCTTCTCGTTCTGCGCCGCCGTCGGGCTGGTCGTCTCGCAAGTGCGCCAAAATCCCCAGCAGTGACTCTCTACGCGCTGGCCGACCTCGGTCATCAGTACCTCCTCTACGGGATCGCCGGGGCGATCTGCCTGGCCATCTTCGTGACCCTGATCCTGGCGCCGGCGCTGAGCGCCTACGGGCGGATCTGGGAGAAGGCGGCCGCCGGCTTCCTCTCCGTCTTCGTGCTGGCGGCGCTGGTGATCGGCGGCGTCGTCGTCGGCCTCGGGATCGTCTACTACTACCCCGACCTGTCCGACCTCATCAACGGCCTTTAGCGCCCGCCAAGACGCTCGCGCGGCGCGGCGGCATAGGCCCGGGATAATGGCCGGATGCCAAGTTCCACCAGCACAGAGCGCGCCGGCCTGCTCGAGGCCCTCTCCGAAGCCGTCGAGTCCGGGGCCGGCCTGCCCGCGGTGGCGCGGGCGGCGGCGCGGCTGCTCGACGCCAGCGTCGCCCTGATCGACCGCTCCAGCGCTGTTTTGGCTGTCGCCGGTGCCTCCTCGGACCAGGAGCAGAAGCTGCTCTCCGGGGGAGAGGGCGTGACGACGGTCGAGCTGCGGGTGGCCGACGCCGCGGTCGGCGAGCTGCGCTACCGGGCCAAAGCGGCGCCGGACCCGGTCATCGCGCGGATGGTGGCGACGCTGCTGGCCCTGGAGCTGGAGCGCTCGCGCTCGCCGGAGTGGGAGAGCGAGGAGGCGGCCGGCGCCTTCGTGCGCGCGGTCCTGCGGCGCGAGGTGACCGACCGCCGCGACATCGTCGCCCAGGCCTCCGAGCTCGGCGCCGACCTCGACCGCGGCGCCGGCGTCGTCGTCCTGCGGGCGGCGCCGCGGGCGGCCCAGACGGGCGAGTGGCGGGAGCGGGTGCTGGTCCTGGCCCAGCGTGCGCTGCGGGCGCTCGCGCCTGGCTCGCTGGCGGCAAGCGACGGCGGCGAGGCCGCGGCCGAGATCGCCGCGATCGTCCCCGCCGAGGACGACGAGCGCCTCGCCCGCGCCGCCGCCGGCCTCTCGCGCGAGCTAGACGACAGCCTTTCGGGCTTCCACCTCACCGTCGGCCGCAGCCGCCGCTGCGCCGACCCGGTTGACCTCTACCGTGCCGGCAGCGAGGCGCACCTCGCCGTCAACGTCGGCGAGGCCGAGGGGCGGGCGATGCTCGCCTTCGAGGACACCGGCGCCTACCGCCTGCTGCTGCCGGCGATGAGCGAGGACCCGGGTGAGCTCGAACGCTTCTACGCGGAGACGGTCGAGCCGCTGGTCGCCTATGACGACCAGTACGAGACTGAGCTGGTCGCCACCGTCGAGGCCTACCTCGACAACGACGGCAACGTCGCCGCCACCGCCAAACAGCTCTTCACCCACCGCCACACGATCCGCTACCGCCTCGAGCGCGTCCGCGACCTCTGCGGCCACGACGTCAGCGCCACCGAGGGCCGCGAGAAGCTGGGCCTGGGCCTGAAGGCGATGCGAGTCCTCGGCATCGCCTCGCCGCGGGGACCGGCGATGGAGCCGGGGGCGAAGGGTGGGAAAGTGGCGCGGGCGACGGAGGAGTAACTCGAACCGGCAGCACTCCGGGAGGGGGATTCGAACCCATCCACTTCTCGGTCCAAAGCCGAGTGTGCTGCCGTTACACCATCCCGGATTGAGCAATCTGCAGACTATCGCGACGGCTCGATGTAATGTTCTGTCCGAGGCGATAGGTAGCTTCCAGGTGTGCCCAGATACGGAGAGCAAGAAGCCCGAGAAGCCGTAGCCGGCTCGATGTCCTACAGCGAGGCCCTGCGGAAGTTGGGCATGCGCCCTGCGGGTGGTAATCACCGTCTCTTCAAAGAATGGGTGGAGCGGTGGGGTATTCCGACGGACCACTTTGATGCCGGCGCTTCGGCAAGGAGGGTCCCATCGACGACGGCTGCGCCCCTGGACGAGGTATTGGTCGAAGGATCAACCTACTCTCGAAACAAGCTGAAGCAGCGTCTCTACCTGGAGGGGATGAAGGAACGTCGCTGTGAGATGTGCGGCCAGGACGAAAGCTGGCACGGCCGGACGATGTCGCTGATCCTCGATCACATAAATGGTGTCCCTGACGACAACCGCTTGAAGAACCTGCGGATCGTCTGTCCCAACTGCGCTGCGACCCTTGATACCCACTGCGGTCGCAAAAATCGGCGTGAGCCGGAGATTCGCAAATGCAAGCGATGTGGGAAGGAGTTCCAGGCTCAATACCGCGATCACCGCTACTGCTCACACGCGTGCGGATGCCGGTGGGATCGAGTGCGGCTGCGTGGCAAGCCAAAGCCCGAAATCAGACGGGTGAGCCGGCCGCCCTACGAGGAGCTCATGGCCGAGATTGAAGCTCACGGCTATTGCTGGGTCGGCCGCAAGTACGGCGTCTCCGACAACGCCGTCCGCAAGTGGGTGAAGTTCTACGAGCGGGAGCGGGAGCGGGAGGCGGCCTCGGCGGGCTCGTCCGACTCGGCTTCCGCCTCGCCGCGGCCCGCGGCCTGAGCGGAGGCGCCGAAGCTGAGGAGGCGGCCGCCGAAGGCGATCGCGCAGGCGGCGAACCAGGCCCAGCCGAGGGCGAGGCCGCCGAGGACGTCGGTCAGCCAGTGGACGTCGAGAAGGACGCGGCTGAGGGCGACGCCTACCGCGATGCCGACGGCGGCGCCGGCGAGCGCCGGCCAGGCTCGCCGTCCCCACCAGCGGCCGGCGACGAGGGCGAAGGCGGCCCAGGAGGCGGCGGCGGTCGAGGTGTGGCCGCTGGGGAAGGAGGGGCCGAGGGTGGCCGCGACGGCCTCGATTTCCGGCCGGGCGCGGTCGACGAGCTGCTTGATCGCCTCGGTCAGGAGCTTGTCCCCGAGGATCACCGCCAGCAGGAACAGCACCACCCAGCGGTTGCGCGTGCGGGCGTACTCGACGGCCGCGACCACGATCGCGACGACGGTCACGGTCACCGTCTCGCCGAGATAGGTGACGAGGGTGAGGGCGTCGTGCGTCCAGGCGCTCGCATGGGTGTTCCCCCACTCGGCGACGCTGCTGTCGATCCCGGAGAGGGCGTCGCTGTGGCGGACGACGACCGCCAGCAGCGCCAGCACCACGCCGCCGACGAAGATGACCGCGAGCGCCAGCGTCAAGGCCAGGCCCGTCGCCCTCCCGGGATCGAGCCGCGCCGCCCGCAGTGCCCGCCGTCCCGCTGGCCCGGTGACGTGCTCTCCTGCTTCGCGCGCCATCTCGACGACCGCGGGCCGGCTCGTGCTGCCGGGCCAGCGACGCGTCAGAAAAGCGGCGCCGAGACCGGCGAGGACGGAAATCAGCAGGAGGAGGAAAAACGGCATCAGGAGGAGGGATTACCCCGCTAATCCCAATGAACACCGCCATTGGTTAAACGAGCCGATGCATATTATCCGCGCCCCTGGGGGATAGACCGGGGCGTGACCGTCGAGGAGAGACCACGCACGGCGCCCCCTGCCGGGGAGCGCTCGGAGGACCGCCACTCCGTCCCGATCTTCGAGACGCGCCCCGGCGGCCTCGCCGATCGCTTCGCCGGCAAGCTCGACTCGCGTCACCCCGCGCTCGTCTTCTTCTGTGCCCTGCTTCTCGGCTTCCTCGTCCTCGCCGCCGCCTCGATCGCGCTTGCCTTCATCGTCGTCCACGTCCTGGTCCCCAATAGCGGCCTGGGACTGGAAGGCACGGACGAGAGCGTCAACGACACCCTCGCCGAAAACCGGACCGGCTTCCTCACCACGCTCGCCGAAATCGGCTCGCAGGTCGGCGGTGCCCCGGTCCTGCCGATCATCGTCGGCATCGTCGCCCTCGTCGCTGCCTTCAAGCGGCGCTGGCTGATCGCCGCCTTCGCGGTCTTCGTCCTCACCGTCGAGTCGGCCACCTACCGCGTCACCTCGATCGCGGTTCCCCGCGACCGCCCCTCGGTCCCGCGTCTAGAAAACCTCGAAGTCGACGCCAGCTACCCCTCCGGGCACACGGCAGCCTCGATCGCGGTCTATTCCGGCCTCGTCCTGCTGCTCACCACCCGCTTCACCAGCAGCCTGAAGAAGGCGCTCGCGTGGACCGCGGCGATCCTCCTCACGACCTTCGTTGCCCTCTCGCGCATGTACGAGGGGATGCACCACCCGCTCGACGTCGCCGGCGGCGTCCTCGTCGGGATCGGGGCGATCCTGGTGCTGCTGTTCGCCTGCCGCGCCGCCGGCGCCGCGGCGGTGAGGCGATCGCGCGCATGAAGGTCGCAGTCGTCGCGCATGCCGGCAAGACGGTCGGCGGCGGGCTCCCGGAGCTGCGCCGCACGCTCGAGCGAGCGGGCGTCCCCGACCCCCTCTGGACCGAGGTGCCGAAGAGCAAGCGGGCCCCGGCGGCGGTCGAGCAGGCGCTGGAGGAAGGCGCCGACCTGATCCTCGCCTGGGGCGGCGACGGGATGGTCCGCCGCTGCGTCAACGCGCTCGCGGACAGCCAGGTCCCGCTCGCGATCGTCCCCGCCGGGACCTCGAACCTCTTCGCCACCCACCTCGGCGTCGAACGCGACATCGAGCAGGCGGTCGAGGTGGCGCTGCACGGCGACCGCCGCCGGCTCGACGTCGGCCGCTTCGACGGCGAGCGCTTCGCGGTGATGGCTGGCGCCGGCTTCGACGCGGCGATGATCAAGGGCGCCGACGACCTCAAGGACCGCCTCGGCCGCGCCGCGTACGTCGTCAGCGGGGCGTCGCAGCTCGACAGCGAGAGCTTCGAGGCGAAGATCAAGGTCGACGGCACCCGCTGGTACAAGGGCCCCGCCAGCTGCATCCTCGTCGGCAACGTCGGCGAGCTGTTCGGCGGCATCGAGGTCTTCGCCGACGCCAAGCCCGACGACGGCAAGCTCGAGGTCGGCGTCCTCACCTCGGAGGGCCCCGTCCAGCTGGTCCGGGCGGCGGCGCGCACCGCCATCGGCAGCGCCGAGAAGTCCCCGTTCGTCCGCGTCACCCAGGCCGAGTCGGTGCGGGTGAAGCTGGACCGCAAGGTCCGCTACGAGCTCGACGGCGGCGATCGCAAGAAGGTGAAGAGCTTCAAGGTCGAGGTTGAGCCCGAGGCGATCACGGTGTGCGTGCCATGAACGCCGTAACGGACATGGCGAAGAGCCATGGCGACCAGCTCGCACATGCGAAGACGCTCGGCTGGCTCGCGCGAGCCGGCCTCGTCGCCCGCGGCGTCGTCTACGGGATCATCGGCGTCCTGGCGCTGAAGCTGGCGCTCGGCGACGGCGGCAAGGCGACCGATCAGGAAGGCGCGCTGCAGACGATCGCCCACCAGTCGTTCGGCAAGGCGCTGCTCGTACTCGTCGCGATCGGGCTGGGCGGGTACGCGCTCTGGAGGCTGATTCGCGCCGCCGTTGGCCACGGCGCCGAACAGACCGACAGCGGCTTCGATCGCATCTCAGCCCTGGACAGCGGCATCGCCTACGGGCTTCTCTGCATCGCCGCGATCGGCATTCTCACGTCGTCCGGCGGCGGTGGGGGGTCGACGAAGGAAACGACGGGCGGCGTCCTCGAATGGCCGGCAGGTCGGCTCCTGGTCGGCGTCGCCGGTGCGATTCTGATCGGCGTCGCCTTCTACCAGGCCTACAAGGGGCTGGCGCGGGAGTTCCTCGAGGACGCGAAAACGGGCGAAATGAGCGAGAGCGTGGAAAAGGGCTACACCGCGCTCGGCGTCTTCGGCCACGTCGCCCGCGCGGTCGTCTTCGCCCTGGTCGGCTACGGCCTCCTCAAGGCGGCGCTCGACTACAACCCGAAGGAGGCGGTCGGCCTCGACGGCGCCCTGCGCGAAGTCGCGCACGCCTCCTACGGCCCCGCTCTGCTCGGCCTCGTCGCCCTCGGCCTGGCCGGCTTCGCGCTCTACTCGATCGTCGACTCCCGCTACCGCAAGGTCTAGCCGCCTGCCGCCCCGGCGGCGTCCGCGCAGCGGAATAGCTTCTTCGCCATGGAGATCGGAGGAGCGTCGCTTGACCCGGAGGTCCGCGAGGGCCTGAGCCGCAGCTGGAAGGCGCTGATGTTCGTCGGCGTCGCCGCGATCGTGCTCGGCTGCATCGCCATCCTCGTCCCGGCAATCGCCTCGGTGGGGACGGCGATCTTCATCGGCTGGCTGCTGCTCTTCGTCGGCGTGATCATGGTCGCCGGGGCGTTCTCCGCGCACTCGGTCGGGACCCTGATCCTGCGGCTGATCTGGGCGATCCTCACCGTCGTCGTCGGCCTCTGGCTGATCGTCGAACCGCACAACGGGACGCTGACGCTGACCCTGATCCTCGGCATCTACTTCCTCTTCATGGGCCTGACCCGGACCGCCGTCGCCTTCGTCTCCCGCGGCCAGCCGAACGCCGGCCTGCTCGGCCTCAGCGGCATCGCCGGGCTCCTGATCGGGATCCTCATCCTCGCCAAGTGGCCGGACTCGGCCGACTGGGCGATCGGCCTCCTCGTCGGCATCGACCTGATCTTCGCCGGCTGGACGCTGACCTCGGTTGCCCTGCTTGGGCGCGACCTGTCGCGCACGCGCTGAGCCGACACCCGGCGCCGGATGCGAAATATCCTTTTGGGGTGAGTTCGCCCTTGGTGTTGGTCATGGCGGCGGGCGAGGGCACGCGCATGCGTTCCTCGACGCCGAAGATGCTGCATCCCGTCTGCGGCCGGCCGATGGTGGCCTGGCCGATCGTCGCTGCGCGCGAAGCGGGCGCCGGCCGGGTGGCGGCGATCGTCTCCCCGGGCCGCGACCTCTCCGCCGGCCTCCCGGCTGACGTCGAGACCGTCGAGCAGCCGACCCCCGACGGGACCGGGGGAGCGATCCGCGCCGCCCTGCCGCTGATCGAGGAAAGCGAGACGGTGCTGATCCTCTCCGGCGACGTGCCGCTGATCTCGGCGGCGGTGCTCGAGGACTTCCTTGGCGCCCACACCTCCAGCGAGGCGGCGGCGACGATGATGACGATTGAGCTCGATGACCCCGGCGCCTACGGCCGCGTCGTCCGCGACTCCTCCGGCGCCGTCGAGCGCGTCGTCGAGGCGAAAGCCGACGGCGACGCCGAGGCCTGGCAGCTGGAGATTCGCGAGATCAACGCCGGCACCTACGCCTTCGACGCGGCGCCGCTGGCAGCGGCTCTGAAGACGCTCTCCAACGACAACGCTCAGGGCGAGTACTACCTGCCCGACGTCTTCCCGGCCCTGCGCGAGGCTGGCCACGGCGTCTTCGCCCACAGGACCGACGACCTCGCGGTGACGATGGGGGTCAACAACCGCGTCGACCTCGCAGCCGTCGAGGCCGAGGGCCGCCGGCGCCTGCTCGAGGCCCACATGCTCGCCGGCGTCACCTTCGTCGACCCAGCCTCGACCTGGGTCGACGCCGGGGTCGAGATCGCCGCCGACGCGAGGATCGAGCCTGGCACCACGCTGCGCGGGGAGACCAAGATCGCCGAGGGCGCCGTCGTCGGCCCCCTCAGCACCCTGATCGACTGCTCCGTCGGCGCCGGCTCCCAGGTCCTCCACTCCTACCTGGTCGAGTGCGACGTCCGCGCCGGCTGCTCGGTCGGGCCCTTCGCCTACCTGCGCCCGGGCGCTCTGCTCGAGGACGGCGCCAAGGCCGGCACCTTCGTCGAGATCAAGAACTCGCAGCTGGGGGAGGGGACGAAGGTGCCGCACCTCTCCTACGTCGGCGACGCCGACATCGGCCCCGGCAGCAACCTCGGCGCCGGCACGATCACCGCAAACTACGACGGATTCCGCAAGAACCGGACCGTGATCGGCCGCGATGTGCGGATCGGCGTTGACACGATGCTGATCGCACCGGTAGAAGTCGGCGACGCCGCCTACACTGGCGCTGGCGCGGTGATCAAGGACGACGTCCCCGACGGGGCCCTCGCCGTCAGTGAGAACGCGCAACGGAACATCGACGGATATGCCGCTCGCAAAGCGGCCGAGATGCGAGAGGACGACAAGACCCCGTGAGCATGATCGAGGAGCGCCCGCAGGTGGCGACTGGCATCGACCACGACTACACGAAGCGGATGATGGTCTTCGGCGGCCGCTGCTCGATGGACCTCGCCGCCAAAGTCGCGACCAAGCTCGGCCTCGACCTCGGCCAGGTGACGCTGAAGACCTTCGCCGACGGTGAGGTCTACTGCCGCTACGAGGAGTCGATCCGCGGCTCCGACGTCTTCCTCGTCCAGTCCACCTGCGCCAACGAGTCCGAAGGGATGACCCCGAACGACGCCCTGATGGAGCTGCTGGCCATGGCCGACGCGGCCCAGGGCGCCTCCGCGCACAGGATCATCGCCGTCCTCCCCTGGTACGGCTACGCGCGCCAGGACAAGAAGTCCGCCCCGCGTGAGCCGATCTCGGCCCGGATCGTCGCCAAGTGCCTGGAGGCCGTCGGCGTCGACCGCGTCCTCACCATGGACCTCCACGCGGGCCAGGTCCAGGGCTTCTTCCACGTCCCGGTCGACCACATGACGGCGATGCCGATGCTGACCCAGTGGTTCATCGACCAGGAACTGAAAGACGAGCTGGTGATCGTCAGCCCGGATGCCGGCCGGGTGAAGACCGCGCGCAACTTCGCCCGCCGCATCGGCACCCACTGGGCGGTGATGGAGAAGGAGCGCCCGGCCCAGGCGGTCGCCGAGATCGGCTACGTGGTCGGCGACGTCAAGGGCAAAACGGCGGTCCTCGTCGACGACATGATCGCCACCGCCGGCACCCTCTGCGCCGCCGCCCAGACCGTGATCGACGAGGGCGCGGCGCGGGTCATCGCCTGCGCCACCCACGGCGTCTTCTCCGGGCCCGCCTTCGAACGGCTGGAAAACTCGCCGATCGAGCAGATCGTCGTCACCGACACCCTGCCGATCCGCTCCGGCGCCCCGGACAACATCACCGTCCTCTCGACCGCCAGCACCTTCGCCGACTCGATCCGCCGCATCTTCACCGACGACTCGGTGAGCGAGATCTTCGCCGGCGAGAACCAGCTGTTCTGAGCGCCGCGTCCTCAGAGGAGCGCAAGCTGCGCCTCGTCGGCCACAAGGGGGCCGACCTGATCACGCCCGGGAACACGCTCGAGAGCTTCCGCGCCGCGGTCGAGGCCGGCGTCGACACGATCGAGATGGACGTGCTCTGGCTGCCCGACGCGCACTTGCCGCTGGAGCAGCGCCACCCGCTGGTGATCGCCCACGACTGGGAGGACGCCGAGCGGCGGACGCCGCTGAAGCTGACCGAAGCGCTCGACGCCTTCCTCGAGCCGCCGCTCGACCGGGTCGAGATCGACCTCGACATCAAGCTGCCCGGCCGCGAGGAGGAGATCGTCGAGGCGCTGGGAGAGCGCGGCCTAATCGAGCGTTCGATGATCTCGACGATGGAGCTGCACACGTTGGGCCGGATCCTCGAGCTGCAGCCGGCGCTGCGGCGCGGCTGGACCTATCCCAAAGTCACCAAGGACTGGAACTCGAAGCGCTGGGCACGCGGCCCGGTGCTGGCGGCGATGGTGGCGATGCGCCACCGCCTCCCCGGCCTGGCCGCCCAGAAACTGCCCCAGTTCGGGGTCGAGGCGATGTGGGTCTACCACCCGCTGATCACGCCGCGCCTAGCCCGGATCTGCAAGCTCGCCAAGGTCGAGCTGATCGCCTGGACCGTCGACGACCTGCCGCGGATGCAGAAGCTGGTCGCGATGGGCGTCGACGGGATCGTCTCCAACGATCCCCGCCTGTTCGCCCGGCTCTAGATCGTCGTCGGAGTGGCGCCCGGCGGGCTCTTCATGCCGCCGCGGCGGCCTTTGACCTTGACCGCCGACTCGAGGTCCTCCTTGGTGAAGCCGCCGACCACCTCGCCGTCGAGGGCGTAGCGGTAGAGCGCGACGCCGAAGATGCCGCTGAGGGCGCGGGAGACGAGCAGCGCGATCGCCAGCACCAGCGCCCCGATCACGACCAGCACCGCGCCGAGGAAGGAGGCGGCGGACCAGAGGGCGACGCCGGCGACGATGAGCAGCACCGCCGGCAGGACGCCGATCAGGAAGACGGCGCCGCCGATCGCCAGGTTGCCCGTGATCTGCTGGCCCCAGCGCTCGCGGAAGAGCGAGCCCGAGCGCTTGATCGTCTCGAACGGGCCGGTGCCCTCGATCGCGATCACCGGGATCGAGATGAAGGTAATCAGCGACCAGGCCATCCCGACCAGGCGGGCGGCGATAGTGCCGAGCGTCCCGCCCTGGTTTTCGAGCAGGCCCATGACCAGGCTGATCGCCGCCGAGACCGCGGCCCAGCCGCTGATCTGGGCGATCCGGCTGCGGGCGACGGCGAGCCCGTCGGCGACGCTCGCCTCCTGGCCGCGGAAGATCATGTCGGCGCAGGCGGCGAGGCCGACGCTGAAGTAGAAGCCGACGAAGCTGAGGACGTAGACGCCGAGCACGATCAGCGGGATCGCGCCGGCCAACTGGTCGTCGTCCCAGAGGTACAAGCCCGGGCCGAGGGTGACGATCGCCAGCAGGGTCGTCGCCACCGCGCCGTAGAGCGGGAAGCGGATCAGGGACGGATGTTCCCTCAACAGGCCCCAGCTCTTCTTGGTCAGGGCCCAACCGCGTTTGATCCTGCGCATCGCTCCTCCTTGGTTCCGGGGCTCAGAAGGCTTCGGCGAGACCCGGCGTCCGCTTTACCCCGCGCTCCTCGAAGTAGTCCCACTCGAGGGCGCCGAGCTCGGTCGCCGGCGGGTCTGCGTACACCCACTCCCGGGCAATTCGGTGCCAGTTGCGCTTCGCCTGCAACTGGCCGAGGACGGCGACCACGCCGATTTCCATCCGCCTTCCCATCAGCTCCTCCGCGGGGAGGGACTCGCGCCGCATCAGGTCGAAGTACTCCGAGCGCGGGTCGTTCGTCGCCTCGATGATCTTCATCACCCGCCGCGGCGTGATTTCCAGGTCGCGGTCCTCGGTCACGAACCAGCCGCCGACCACGCGCATGTGCTCGAGCAGCCGCTCGGCATCTAGCTTCGACGGCTTCTTGATGAAGCCGAGGTCGTGCAGGGCCTGGCGGAAGGACTCGGCGTCGTTGCGGGAGGCGGCGTCGAAGGCGCGCTGCTCGAGCAGGATCTGCTCGCGGTCGAGCTTCTTCGTCATCCCGAAGTCGAGGAAGGCGACGCGGTCGTCGTCCATGAGGATGTAGTTGCCGGGGTGGGGGTCGGCGTTGAAGTGCTGCAGGTGGTAGATCGAGCCGAAGCTGCCGCGGAAGACGATCTCGCCGAAGCGGCTGCGCTCCTCGTGCGGCAGCTGCTTGATCTCCTCGAAGCCGCGGCCGCTGACGAACTCGGTGACGAGGACCCGCCGCCGCGAGAGGCGCGTCACCACTTCCGGCACGTAGATGAAGGGGTGTTCGCGGTAGGCGCGGGCGAAGGAGCGCTGGTTCTGGGCCTCGTACTCGTAGTCGAGCTCCTCCATCACCCGCTCGCGGATCTCCTCAGCGATCGCCTTCGCGTCGAGCCCGGGCGCCAGCACCTTCGCCAGGCGGACGAGCGTGCCGGCGTTGCGGAGGTCGGCGTCGAGCGCCTCGGCGATCCCCGGGTACTGGATCTTCACCGCCACCTGCCTGCCGTCGAGCAGCTCGGCGCGGTGGACCTGGCCGATCGAGGCGGCGGCGAAGGCCTCGGTCTCGAACTCGGCGAAGAGCTCTGAGAGCGGTTCCCCGTCGTACTCCTCCTCCAGCAGCGGCTCGACTTTCTCCCAGGGCATCGAGGGCGCGTCGGTGCGCAGTTTCGCCAGCTGCTCCTGGTAGATCTCGCGGTACTCCTCGGGGATGAACTCGGTGTCGATGAAGGAGGCGAACTGCCCCAGCTTCATCGCCGCGCCCTTCATCTGACCGAGGGCGCCGACCATTTTCATCGCCGTCTCCAGGTGGCGCTGCTCGAGCGCCTCTTTGCTCTCGTCCTCGGAGCGGCCGACGTTGGCGGCTTTGGTCCCGGCGTAGCGCACGCCCTGCGCGCCGACGATCGAGCCCAGCTTGGCGGAGCGGCGAATCCGTCCTTTGGGGATCTTCGATTCGTCAGCCACGGAGGTTGAAGGGTGTCACAGGCTTCGATTCGGGCGAGTTCTCTATTCTCTCCCGTCCGATGGCGAGCAAACGTTCCACGCTCAAAGCAGCGCCCCGTGCCGATTTCGGTTCGCGCTCCTCGCGCCGCATGCGCCGCGACGGGCTCGTCCCCGGCGTCGTCTACGCCGGCGGCAAAGAGGCCAAGCCCTTCCAGGTGAGCGAACGGGACATCCGCGGCGTCCTCAGCGAGGGCGCGGCTCTGTTCGACCTCGAGATCGAGGGCAGCAAAGCGGTCCCGGTCGTGATCAAGGAAGAACAGCACCACCCGGTCCGCGGCAGCATCCAGCACCTCGACCTGATGCAGGTGAAACTCGACGAGGCGATCCAGGCCGAGGTCGCGATCGAGCTCGAAGGCGTCGAGGACGCGCCCGGCGTCAAGGGCGGCGGCGTGCTCGAGCACGTCACCCGCGAGATCACGATCGAGGCGCTGCCGACCGAGATCCCGGACAACATCTGCGTCGACGTCTCCGCGATGGAGATCAACGACACCCTCTCGCTCGCGACCGTGACCCCGCCCGACGGGGTCAAATTCGTCGCCGAGGAGCTGGAGGAGATCACGATCGTCACCGTCTCCCCGCCGCGCGTCGAAGAGGCCGCGCCGGAGGTCGAGGAGGAGACCGAGCTCGTCGGCGAGGGCGAGGGCGAGGGCGACTCCGAGGGCGACGGCGACTCGGGCGACTCCGAGGGCGAGTAGCTCCTGTCGCTGTTTCGCCGTTCTGACCGAAAGGGCGGCGAGGGGGGCGACCGCATCCTCATCGTCGGCCTCGGCAACCCGGGGCCGGAGTACGAGCGCACCCGGCACAACGTCGGCTTCGCCGTTGCCAGCGAGCTGGCCGAGCGCTGGCAGTTGCCGAAGCCGAAGCAGAAGTTCAACGGGGTGATCTCCGAAGGGCGGATCGCTCCCGGCGGGCCGCGGGTGGCGCTGCTGCAGCCGCGCACCTACATGAACGAATCCGGCGACTCGGCCGGGCCCGCGCGTGGCTCGCTGAAGGTGCCGCTCGACCGCGTCGTCGCCGTGCACGACGAGATCGACCTCCCCTTCGGCGAGATCCAGGCCCGGCTCGGCGGCGGCCTCGCCGGCCACAACGGCCTCAAGAGCCTCAAACGCGGCTTCGGCGACGCCGAGTTCTGGCGGGTGCGGGTGGGGGTCGGGCGGCCGGGCTCGACCGACCCGGAGATCGTCTCCGGCTACGTGCTCGGCCGCTTCAGCGAGCCGAAGGCCGAGGTCGAGGGCCTGGTCGCCGCCGCCGCCGAGGAGACCGAGAGGCTCGTCGAGCGGATAGCGTCCGAGTCATGAGCGCAGAGAACGGCAGCCCGTCCGAGAACGAGGTCACGAGCTACTCCGTCGACGAGCAGGGGATCGCGGTAATTCGCCTCAACCGGCCGCAGGCCCGCAACGCGATCAGCACCCAGATGCTGCTGGAGCTGCTGGAGCACCTCGCGGTCGCCCGCGGCGACGAGGCGGTGCGGGTGCTGGTCGTCAGCTCCGCCGACCACCTCGGCCTCTCCGCCGGGGCCGACGTCAGGGAGCAGCTGGACGACGAGGGCAAGGTGCGCCGGATGCAGCTCTTCGCCGACCTCTACGACGCCGTCGTCGCCTTCCCGAAGCCGACGATCGCCGCCTGCCACGGCGACGTCGTCGGCGGCGGAGCCGAGATCGCGGTCGCCTGCGACATGCGGGTCGGCGGCGCCAACCTGCGGATGCGGTTTCCCGGCGCCGCCCTCGGCGTGCCCGTCGGCCCGGCCCGCCTGGTCACCCTCTGCGGCCTCGCCGCCGCCAAGTACCTGCTGCTCAGCAGCCGCACCGTCGGCGCCGACGAGGCGCTGCGCCTCGGCCTCGTCAACCGCGTCGCCCCCGCGGCGGGGACCGAGCAGGCGGCGCTGGAGCTCGCCGCCGAGGTAGCCGTCCACCCGCCCGAGGCGGTCGCCCAGCTGAAGCGGATGCTGCACGAGTGGGATGACGTCGTCGGCCGCTCCGCCGCGGAGGGCCGCGGCCAGGTCGAGTGGCAGCGCAGCGGCCCGGGCCTGCCGACCCGCGACTGATTAGGTCGTTCGGCCAGGCCTTTTCGCCGTCCGACCCCCGGGCATAGGGTCAGCTTCATGAACTTCCGCCTCCGCGTCGTAACGGCGCTTCTCGCTGCCCTGTTCATCCTCGCGGTCCCGGCCTCGGCCTCGGCTGCGTTCACGGTCAACAGCACCGCCGACGAACCCGATGCGGCAGCGGGCCCTCCTTGTCAGTCCGCAGCCGGCAAATGCACCCTGCGGGCAGCGATCGAAGTGGCGAATGATGCTGGATCGTCCAACATCATCGACTTCGACTCGACTGTCTTCCAGGGCCAGCTCGTGGACACGATCGCGCTGGCTTCTCCCCTGCCGACGATTGAAGTGCAGCTCCTTGTCCAAGGCGGAACCTGCATGACCGAGGCAGGGGTGTCCGGCCCCTGCGTCGGGGTCAGCGCCCCCGCCGGCAGCTTCGGCATCACCGTCGACAAGGAAGGCGTGACGATCCGCGGCCTCTCGGTCACCGGAGCGCTGACCGGGATCAGCGTGATCAACGGAGCTGCGGGCTTCACGGCGAGCGGCAACTGGGTCGGGGTCAAGCTCGACGGCAGCGCCGAGGCGAACAACACCGGCATCTTCATCGACCCCAATTCCGACGGGGCGACGATCGGCGGCACCGAAGCGGCGCAGCGCAACGTGATCGCCGGCAACAACCTCGAGGGCCTCGACATCGAGGGCGCCAGCGAAGCGGTGGTCCGCGGCAACTACTTCGGCGTCGCTCCCGACGGGACGACCCAGATGGCCAACGGGAAGAACATCGAGATCACCAACTCCACCGCCGGCAGCGGCTTCCCGGCCGAAGACAACGAGGTTGGCGCCACGATCGCAGGGCCGGCGCTGACCAGCGAAGCGTGCGATGGCGGCTGCAATGTCATCTCGGGCGCGACCTCCACCGGGATCGACCTGGTCGGCGAGGACGGTGGCAACGAGGAGCCGGCCAGCGGCCCGACCACGGTGCACGGCAACTTCGTCGGCCTCAAAGCGGGCGGAACCGGGACGATCGCCAACGGCAGCTTCGGAATCCTCGTCGGCGCGGCGGACAACGCCACCGTCGGCGGCCCCGAATACGAAGCCAACGCCAACTTCATCTCCGGCGGAACCATCGGCATCTTCCACTCCGGCGGCGAGAACTTCACCGCGATGAGCAACCAGATCGGCATCGGCCCGGTCAAAGCCGAAACCACCTCGCCGCCTGCCCAGATCGGCATCTTCGCCTACGGGTTCAGCGTCGTCGAACCGGCCGCGATCGAAGAAAACGCGATCAGGGGCGGCGGCATCGCGATCGAAGCCCGTTTCGGTGCCTCGACGATCGCCAGGAACCTGATCGGCTCGTCCTTCGTCGGCATCCGCACCGAAGGCTCCAGCGCCACCGGCAGCCTGATCGCGGACAACATGGTCGGCGGTGTCGTCGGCGAAGGGATCCTGATCCAGAGCGATGCCAACGAAGTGGTCGGGAACCTCGTGCTCAGCTCCGGCGGTGCCGGAATCAGCATCCAGGACACCGGCGAACCGTTCGCCTCGCCCACCACCGAAAACGTGGTCGGCGGCGATTTGGCCAGCGATGAAAACGAAATCTCCAACAGCGGCGGCCCGGCGATCGAGATCGTCAACTTCGAAGAAACCGCGAACGAAGTCGCCCGCAACAGCGGCAAACTCAACGGCGGCCTCTTCATCGACCTGAAGCCGACCAGCCTGGGTGAACCGAACGGCCCCAACGAAGGAATCAAACCGCCGCCGATCGGGGCCCTCACCGAGTCGAGCGCCAGCGGCAGCGGGGCCGAGGAGGGAGCGGTGATCCGCGTCTTCCGCAAGGGCAGCCCCGAAGCCGGTGAGCTCGAATCCTTCCTCGGGGAAACCACCGCTGACCCCGGCGGCAACTGGAAAGTCGATTACCCGGCGGCGATCCCCGGCGGCACGGTCGTCGCAGCCACCCAGACGAGCAAAGGCGCCACCTCTGAGCTGGCGATCGCGACCACCCCGGGTGGTTCCAGCGGCGGCGGCACTGGCGGCAACGGCGGACAAGCTTGCCCGGCCAGCAATGGCTGCGATTCACCCAAGCCTCCGAAACGCGACGGCACTCCGCCTGACACCAAGATCCTCAAAGGCCCGCCGAAGCAGGCCAAGAAGACGACGGCGAAGTTCAAGTTCAGCTCGACCGAGGGCGGCTCGACCTTCCAGTGCAAGCTGGACCGCAAGCCCTTCAAGCCCTGCGCCTCACCGAAGAAATACAAGAAGCTGAAGCCAGGCAAGCACGTCTTCAAGGTGCGTGCGATCGACAGGGCCGGCAACGTCGATCCGACCCCTGCGAAGCGCAGCTTCAAGGTTTTGCCTAGCTGAGAACTCGGTTGTCTTTGACTTGACTCAGAGGGCGGGCGAGACTGGCGGCCCCGTGCCCTTGGGCGGGCGGGGGACTGATGGCGGAGCCAGAGCTCAAACCACCACCTGAGAAAGCCGACCCGCGTTCGCCGGTTCGCTGGATCCCGGGCGACGAGGAACGGGCCCCGCCGACGTCTGGAATCGGGCTCTGCCTCTCGGGCGGCGGCTATCGGGCGATGCTGTTCCACGCCGGCGCCCTCTGGCGGCTGAATGAGCTCGGCTACCTGAAGCGGCTGACGAGGGTCTCCAGCGTCTCCGGTGGCTCAATCGCGGCGGCGGTGCTCGGCCTCCATTGGGCCAACCTCGAGTTCGAGCCTTCCGGGCCCGGCGGAGCGCCGGTCGCCACCAACCTGGAGGACCAGGTCTTCGCGCCGCTCCGCGGCCTGGCCGCCCACACGCTCGACGTCCCCGCGGTCCTCGCCGGCATGCTGCTGCCCGGCGTGACGATCAACACCAGGCTCACGGCCGCCTACCGCCGCCACCTGTTCGGCACGGCGACCCTCCAGGACCTGCCGAACGACGAAGAAGGCCCGCGCTTCGTGATCAACGCGACCAACCTGCAGTCGGGCGTCCTCTGGCGCTTCTCCCGCCCGTACATGGCCGACTACCGGGTTGGCTGCGTCGAGGAGCCGACGGTGACCCTGGCCGACGCGGTCGCCGCCTCCTCCGCCTTCCCGCCGATCCTCGCCCCGGCGCGGATGCGGTTCGATGAGGACCAGTACGTCCCCAAGAGCGGCGAAGAACTGCAGACACCCCCCTTCACCACCCGTCCCACCCTCGCCGACGGCGGCGTCTACGACAACCTCGGCCTGGAGACGGCGTGGAAGACCTGCAAGACGGTTCTGGTCAGCGACGGCGGCGGCGCGATGGAACCGGACGGCGGCAGGCTGGGCCCGTTCGCTGGCTACCGCTGGCGCGACTGGGCGACGCAGATGATCCGGGTCACGAACGTGGTCGACAACCAGGTCCGGAGCCTGCGCAAACAGCAGACGATCGAGGGCTACGGCGCCCCGGAGGGCTCCGATGAGCACCGGTTCGGCGCCTACTGGGGAATTCGCAGCGACATCGCCAACTTCGAGCTGCCGGCGAGCCTGGAAGCCCCTTACGAAGAGACGCTGAAGCTGGCGAAGGTGGCGACCCGGCTGGCCCGCCTCGACGCGGCGACCCAGGACCTGCTGATCAACTGGGGCTACGCGATCTGCGATACGTCGATGCGGAAATGGGTGGACGGCACTCTGCCGCAGCCGCCCGGCTTCCCGTATCCGGGCCACCCGCTCGGCCGGGCCTGATCTCTATCTAGAATCGGTCGCCGCCCCGGATCGCCCGATCCGGGCGCTTTCGCTGCCATGAGCCTCAGGCCACTGATCGACATCGCCGCCGAGAACGAGCGCGTGCACGCGCTCGCGGCTCGTGTGCGGGCGGCGGCCGACGGGGGCGGGGGGGAGACGGTCCGCGCCTCCTCGATGCTGCGGCCGCTGCTGCTGGCGACGCTGCTCGAGGACGAGCGCGGCCTGGCCGAGCGCCCGGTGCTGCTGGTCGGCGCCGACGACCGCTCCGCCCGCGACCTCGCCGCCGACCTGCGCGCCTACCTGGCGCCGCGCCGGGTGCGGCTGTACCCCTCGCGCGGGACCGGCTACGCCTCCCACGTCTCGCCGCCGCCGCACCTCGTCGGCCTGCGGATCGACGCGCTCGACGCCCTCGGCGCCGAAGCCGACGCGGTCGTCGTCGCCTCCGCCCCGGCGCTGGCCGAGGCGGTGCCGGACGCCTCGCTGCGCCCGGCGGGGTTCGCAATCGCCCTCGGCGAGGAGATCGAGCTCAGCTCGGTCGCCGACGACCTCGTCGCCGCCGGCTACGAACGGGTCGAGCAGGTCGAGGAGCGCGGCCAGTTCGCGGTCCGCGGCGGCATCCTCGACGTCTACCCGGCGACCGAGGAACGGGCGGTGCGGATTGAGCTCTTCGGCGACGAGGTGGAGTCGATGCGCTGGTTCTCGACCTTCACCCAGCGCTCGCTCGGCGACGCGGAGCGGGTCGAGCTGGCTCCCGCCGCCGAGCTCGACGCCGAGCACCGCGAAATCGCCGAGCTGGCGGCGATGGCGGCCGAGGAGGAGGGGGCGGAGTCCCCGAACCTGGCCGAAGCGCTGCCGCTGGAGCGCTTCCGGGCGCCGCTGGAGCTGGTCTCCGACGCCACCGCGGTGGTCCTCGTCGGCGCCGAGGAGATCGAGCCGGCGCTGCGCGACCACTGGGAGGACGTGACCACGGCGATGCACGCCGACGACGCCCAGCACCTCTACGTCGACGTCGCCGAGCCGCTGGCCGAGCGCGCCGCGCTCTCGCTCACCGCGGCTGGCGAGGACGACGAGGACGCCTACCGCGCCGCCCGCGCCGAGTCCCCCGCCCGCAGCGTCAAAGAGGCCGAGGGGGAGCTGCAGAAACTGGTCCGCTCGGGATACCGCGCCGTGGTCGCCTTCGACAGCCGCGGCGAGGCCGAGCGCGCCCGCTACGGGCTCGACCGCCTCGACGCCCGCATCCTCGAAGGCGGCCGCCTCTCGCCCGACCCCGGCCTCGCCTTCGCCGAGGCGCGCCTGCGCGAGGGCTTCGTCAGCCCGGAGCTGAAGCTCGCCGTCTATCCCTTCCGCCGCCTCGTCCACCGCCGCCGCAGCGAGGAGCCGGCGCCCGGCGCCGGCCGCGGCCGCCTCGCCTTCAGCGAACTGCGCGTCGGCGACTACGTCGTCCACGAGGACCATGGCGTCGCCCGCTTCGCCGGCTTCGAGACCCGCGAGGTCGGCGGCGTCACCCGCGACTACCTCTACCTCGAATACAAAGGCGAGGACAGGGTCTACGTCCCCACCGACCAGCTGGCGAAGCTGAGCCGCTACGTCGGCGCCGGTGGCGAACCGACGCTCTCGGCGCTCGGGGGCAAACGCTGGCAGAACATGAAGGCGCGGGCGCGGAAAGCGGCCGGCGCCCTCGCCGGCGAGCTGCTCAACCTCTACGCCGAGCGGCGCGCCCGCAAGGGCCACGGCTTCCCGCCCGACGGCGAATGGCAGATCGCGATGGAGACGGCCTTCCCCTACCGCGAGACCGCCGACCAGCTGGAAGCGATCGAGGCGGTGAAGGGGGACATGGAATCCGAGCGGCCGATGGACCGGCTGGTCTGTGGCGACGTCGGCTTCGGCAAGACCGAGGTGGCGCTGCGCGCCGCCGTCAAGGCCGCCTCCGACGGCAAGCAGGTGATGGTCCTGGTCCCGACGACGATCCTCGCCCAGCAGCACTTCGGCACCTTCCGCGAGCGCCTGCGGGAGCTGCCGTTCCGGGTCGAGGGGATCTCGCGGCTGCGCCCGCAGGCCGAGGTCAAGTCGGTCCTCAAAGATTTCGAGGCGGGCAAAGTCGACATCCTCATCGGCACCCACCGGCTGCTCAGCCGCGACGTCCGCGCCAAGGACCTCGGCCTCGTCGTCGTTGACGAGGAGCAGCGCTTCGGGGTCAAGCAGAAGGAGCTGCTGCGGCAGCTGAAGCTGAAAGTCGACGTCCTCGCGCTCTCGGCGACGCCGATCCCGCGGACCCTGCAGATGAGCCTCGCCGGGCTGCGCGACATCTCGGTGATCGAGACGCCGCCCGAGGGCCGCCGCCCGGTCCGCACCTACGTCGGCCCCTACGACGAGGACCTGGTCGGCAAGGCGATCCGGCGCGAGATCGAGCGCAAGGGGCAGGCCTTCGTCCTCCACAACCGGATCGACTCGCTGCCGGAAACGACCGAGCGGTTGAAGGCCCTGGTGCCGGGCGCCCGCTTCCTCGAAGCGCACGGGCAGATGGACGAGCACCAGCTCGAGGAGACGATGCTGACCTTCCTCCGCGGCGAGGCCGACTGCCTGGTGACGACGACGATCATCGAGTCCGGCCTCGACATCCCGACCGCGAACACGCTGATCGTCGAGCGCGCCGACCAGCTCGGGCTGAGCCAGGCCTACCAGATCCGCGGCCGCGTCGGCCGCTCTCGCGAGCGCGCCTTCGCCTACCTGCTCTACCCCTCGGCTGAGGCGCTGACCGAGGAGGCGGCGGCGCGGCTCTCGACCCTCGCCGACCACACCGAGCTCGGCTCCGGCTTCCGGATCGCGATGCGGGACCTCGACATCCGCGGCGCCGGCAACCTGCTCGGCGACGAGCAGTCCGGCCACGTTGCCGCGGTCGGGTTCGAGCTCTACTGCCAGATGATCGACGAAGCCGTCGCGATCGCCGCCGGCGAGGGGGAGGAGCGGGAGGAGGCGCCGGAGCCGGTCCGCCTCGACGTCCCCGTCGACGCCTACCTGCCGGCAACCTTCGTCCCCTTCGAGGCGGCGAAGATCGACATCCACCGCCGCATCGTCGCCGCCCGCGAGCCGGGCCAGCTGCGGGCGATCCGCGATGAGCTCGGCGACCGCTTCGGGCCGCTGCCGCCGCCGGCCGAGAACCTGCTGGCGCTGCAGCAGGCGCGGATCGAGCTGGGGCTGGCCGGCGCCCGCAGCGTCGAGTTCCGCGGCGGCCGCCTCAGCGTCACCGGGGTCGAGCTTGACTCCGAGGCAGCCGGCGTTCTCGCCGAGCAGGTCGAGGGCGCGGTCTACGAATGGCGCGAGCAGACGGCTGCCATACGCGTTGCCGGAGACCCGGATGAGCGGCTCGCGGCGGTGCTCGCGATGGCCGCCGGGCTGCGGGAGGCACGGCAGGCCGCGGAGCCCGCGGCGGCCTAAAGCCGGGTAAAGCCTGCTTAAGCGAACGGTTTTGACTATGCTGCCCGCTTCGTGGGAGCGAAAGCCGGCAAGAAAGGCGCTCCGGGGGGTCGGAGCGACAAGAACGCAAGGCGCCAGCGTCTGGCGCTGATCGTCTTCGGCGCGCTCCTCGTCCTGCTCTTCGTCGGCTTCGCGGTCGCCCAGGGCATCGGCTCGCCCAGCGTGCCTTCCGGCGACGTCGCCCTCGTCGAAGACGTTTCCGACGAAGTCGGCCACATCAGCGAAAAAGACCTCGAGCGCGCGGTCGAGCAGCAGGCGGCCGAAGCGAAACTGAAAAAAACGCCGGAGCCGGACAGCGACAAATACGAGGAACTTCGCGACGCCGCCCTCGGCGAAATGCTGGAACGGACCTGGATCTTCGGGCAGGCCGAAGAACTCGACGTCAGCGTCACCGACAAACAGGTCGAAGACGAACTGGCGACGATCAAAAAATCGAACTTCGGCTCCGAAAAGGCCTACCAGAAATTCCTCGAGGAATCGAAGTTCACCCAAGAGGACGTCGACGAGCGGGTTCGCCTCCAGCTCTTGAGCTCGAAAGTGCAGGAAGCCGTCAGCGCCTCGGCGCCGCCGCCCTCCGAAGCCGAGATCGAGAATTACTACAACGAACAGAAGGACGCCCAGTACACGGAAAAAGAGAGCCGGGACGTCCGCGTCATCATCAACAAAGACAAGGCCAAGGTCGAAGCGGCCAAGAAAGCGCTCGAAGCGGACAGCTCGCCCGCCAACTGGAAAAAAGTCGCGGGCAAATACTCGGCCGACCCGACCAGCAAAAGCAAAGGCGGCCTGCAGGAAGGGACCACCGAAGAATTCGTCAAAGGCCCCCTGAAGACCGCGATCTTCGACACCGCCACCAGCGAACTCGCCGGGCCGGTGAAATTCGAACAGAACTACATCTTGGTCGAAGTCGTGAAACTGAACCCGGAGAAGGTCAAATCGCTGGCGGAAGTGAAAAGCCAGATCAGCTCGACCCTCTCCCAGGAACAGCAGCAGGAATTCTTCTCCGAATTCGTCAGCGATTTCCGCACGAAGTGGGAACAGCGGACCTACTGCGCCGACGGCTTCGTGATCGAACGCTGCTCCAACTACGTCGGCGACGGCCGTCCCGCCAACGCTCCGCCCGCCTGCTACGAAGCCGACCCGAAAACGCCGGCCACCCAGTGCCCGGCGCCGGTGACGCCGATCTCCCCGGCCCTGCCGGGGACGGTCACCGAAGCGAAACCGAAAGGCGAACCGTTCCCGCAGCGGCCGCTGCCCGAAGCCTCGGCCGAACAGGGCGAAGAAGTCCCGACGGGCGCCGTCCCCGGCGCCGCGCCCGAAGGCGAAGCGCCCCCCGCCGAAACCGGCGAATAGCGCACCGCAAGCCGCCGGTAGCGGGCAATAGACTGGCGCGCCCGTGAGCACGATCAGCTCCATCCACGCCCGCCAGATCCTCGATTCGCGTGGCAACCCCACGGTCGAGGTGGAAGTCGCGCTGGAGTCCGGCGCGCGCGGTCTCGCAGCGGTCCCCTCCGGCGCTTCGACCGGCGAGTTCGAGGCGGTCGAGCTGCGCGACGGTGGAGACGCCTGGGCCGGCAAGGGCGTCGGCCGTGCCGTCGCCAACGTCAACGGCGAGATCGCCGCGGCTCTGACCGGCGCCCGCGCCGCCGAGCAGGGGGCGCTCGACCGGACGATGATCGAGCTCGACGGCACCCCCAACAAGGGCCGCCTCGGCGCCAACGCGCTGCTCGGCGTCTCGCTCGCCGCGGCCAAGGCCGCCGCCGCCGACTCCGGGCAGCCCCTCTACCGCTACCTGGCGGAGCTCTACGGCGGCGGCGAGCCGAAGCTGCTGCCGGTGCCGATGATGAACGTCCTCAACGGCGGCGCCCACGCCGACAACTCGGTCGACTTCCAGGAGTTCATGATCGTTCCCGCCGGCGCCGAGACCTTCTCCGAGTGCCTGCGGGTAGGCGCCGAGGTCTTCCACGCGCTGAAGAAGTCCCTCTCCTCTCAGGGCCTCTCGACCGCGGGCGGCGACGAGGGCGGCTTCGCCCCGAACCTCGACTCCAACGAGGCGGCGCTGCAGGCTGTCCTCGGCGGCGTCGAGGCCGCCGGGTATGAGCCCGGCAGGGATGTCTTCATTGCCCTTGATCCGGCGACCAGCGAGGTCTTCGAGGGCGGCTCCTACAACCTCGAGCACGAGGGCCGCACGCTCTCCTCGGAGGAGATGGCCGCCTACTGGCAAGACGCCTGCTCCCGCTACCCGATCGTCTCGATCGAGGACGGGATGGACGAGGAGGACTGGGACGGCTGGAAACTCTTGACCGAGCGCCTCGGCGAGCAGGTGCAGCTGGTCGGCGACGACCTCTTCGTCACCAACCCGGAGCGGCTGCGGCGCGGCATCGATCTCGGCGTCGGCAATTCGATCCTGGTCAAGGTGAACCAGATCGGCACCCTGAGCGAGACCCTCGAGGCGATCCGGATCGCCCGCGAGGCTGGCTACACCGCCGTCATCTCCCACCGCTCGGGCGAGACCGAGGACACGACGATCGCCGACCTCGCCGTCGCCACCGGCGCCGGCCAGATCAAGACCGGCGCCCCCTCGCGCTCAGACCGGGTCGCCAAGTACAACCGGCTGCTGCGGATCGAGGAGGAGCTGGGCTCCGCAGCCGAGTTTCCCGGCCTGCAGGCCTTCGTCCAGCGCCGGCCCTAGCCCGCTGTCAATGAAGGAAAGCGGGGCCCGGCAGCGTAGCTCCGGGTATGGCGACGCGTACGCAGGCTGGACGGGCGGGGGCGAACGCCCGCCGCCGCCCCGCCGCTCGCAAAGCCCGTCCCGCGGCGCGCAAGGGCGCCAGCCGGATCCAGTGGGACCGCGTCGGCCGCGTCGCCCTCACCGTCGTCCTCTTCGCGGTCCTCTACTCCTACCTGCACCCCTCGATCGACTTCTACAAGACCTACGCCGGGACCACGGCGGCAAAAGCGAAGCGCCTCGAGCTCCTGAAGGAAAACCGTCGCCTCCACCAGCGCATCCAGTCCTCGGGGGACCCGCTGGTCGTCCAGCGCGAAGCGCGGAGCCAGGGCATGGTCGCCGAAGGCGAGACCCCGGTCGTGATCCAGGGCAGCCTCGGCGGCTAGCCGCCGCCGCGGGAGGCCACCATGGTTGACCTCGGGGGCTACCTGCTAGCAGCCCTGCAGCTGGCGCTGGTCGTCGTTCCCGTTGCGTTCAGTGCATATTGGCTGCGCCAAAAGCTGCTCACCACTTGGGAAGGCCCCCCAGCTCGCCTGGTCGAGTCAATCATCGGAATCGCCCTGGTCATCTGGCTCTCCGAGATCCTCGGCACCTTCGGCCTCTTCTACGCCGGGACCCTAATTGCCGCTTCGCTCCTTCTCTGTCTGCTCACCTGGCTTCTGCCGGGGGGTGACGCCGTAGGGGGGACCCCCCCTGAGGAAGCTTTAGCTACCGGAAGGGGGGGTGGGTCCCCTGCGGCGGCAGGACCCGCCGGCCAAACCCCATGGTCCCTGCTTCTGATGGTGCTGGTGATCGCGGGGACGGTGTTCAGCTACGCGGTGACTACGAAGCACGCTTTGGACAGAGGGGTCTTCAACTTCGACAGCCTCTGGTACCACTTGCCGTTCGCTGTCGACATGGTGCAGACGCATTCGACTGTGGGGATGCACCACACCGACACGGTCTTCACGAACTGGTTCTATCCGCAGAACTCCGAGTTGCTGCATGCGGTGGGGATCCTGCTGACGGGCCGGGACACGCTCTCGCTGTTCCTCAACCTCGGGTGGCTGGCCGTGGCGTTCCTCGCTGCGTATTGCGTGGGGAGACCGTACGGGCGCGGCGCCGTGACGGTGATCGCTGCCGCGATCCTGCTCGAGTGCCACACCCTGGTGGTCAGGGATCCGGGCGCTGCCAAGAACGACCTGATGGCCGCGGCCCTGATCCTGGCCTCGATCGCAGTCTTGGTCGAGGCGTGGTCGCAGGCACACCGTTCCGTGGTTCCTTTGTCCTCTATAGGGCGACAAAGGAACCACGGGATGGATCGGTGGGCTCTGGCGGCGGCCGGACTCGCCGCGGGGTTGGCGGCTGGGACTCGCGTTACGGCTTTGGCGATGGCGGCTGCGCTGACGGTTGCGGTTGTGGTGCTGTCACCTGCGGGGCGGCGCTGGGCTGCCGCGGGATGGTGGTTCGTGGCGGCGCTGGCTGGTGGGGCGTTCTGGTACCTGCGGAACCTGGTCGTTGCCGGCAACCCGATCCCGGAGGTGCACTCGCTGGGGCCGATCTCGCTGCCGCACCCGGAGCGGCTGCAGGAGGGGCGGCCGGACTTCAACATCGCCCACTACGCCACCGACACCGGCGTCTGGCGCGAGTACTTCGGCCCGGGCCTGCACGAGGCGTTTGGGGCGCTCTGGCCGCTCGTGGTCGGCGCCGCGGCCCTCGCCGCCCTCCTGGCGGTCATCCGCGGCCGGGACAGGGTCGTCCGCTGGATCGGCGCCGTCGCCCTCTTCGGGCTCGCGGCCTACCTCTTCACGCCCCTCAGCGCCGCCGGGGCCGAGGGGGAACCGGTCGGCTTCGGGATCAACATCCGCTACGTGATCCCGGCACTGCTCGCCGGGATCGTCCTCCTGCCGCTGGAGCGCTGGCTCGACGGCGAGCGGCGGCAGTGGGCGCTGATCGGCGCCCTCGTCCTCGTCTTCCTCGTCACGGACCGTCCCGACGACGCCCTCCACGACAAGGCCCGCGTCTTCGCCTTCCTCCTCACCGTGCTGCTCGTGCTGGTGCCGGCCCTGCTGCTGTACCTGCGCTCGCGCGGCGCTGGCGCCCTGGCCCTCGGTGCCACCGCCGCGGGTCTTCTGGCCTGCCTCGTCGCGATCGGCTACCCAGTCCAGCGCCAATACCTCGAGAGCCGCTTCGCCAACGACGGCCCGGCCGAAGAGCGCATCCCCGGCATGGGCCTCGACGGTGCCTACAAGTGGGCCAGGGGAATCGAGGACGCCCGCATCGGCCTCGCCGGCACCAGCGCCGGCTTCGCCGGCTACGGCTTCTACGGCACCGACCTCTCCAACCGCGTCCGTTACCTCGGCGCCGACGGCCCGCACGGCGCCTTCAACGCGATCGCCACCTGCGCCGCATTCCGCGCCGCCGTCAACCAGGCCGACCTCGACTACCTCGTCACCGCCTCCTTCCTCAACTTCCTCCACCCGGGCGACCCGATCGACTCTCCCGAGGCCCGCTGGCTGCGGGGGGAGGAGGCCGTGAACCCAGTCCTCCGCGAGGGCCGGGTCACGGTTTGGAAGGTCGAGGGGGACCTCGACCCGGGCGGCTGCGGCCCCGCCAACGCGCCTCTGCGTCAGATCCCGCAGACGCCGACGTCCTAACCAGGCGGCCCGGCTCCTGATTGCCGGCGGAAGTTGCCGGGTAATCTCGGCTCCCATGGCCTATCCCCTCGAGAACGCGCTCTTCCAGTGGGAGGAGGGACGGCGGGCGCTGCAGGCGATCGACGACCCGCGCGCCCGGCGGATGGCCGATCGGGTCGTCGAGGCCGTCCGCGACGAACTGCGCCGCCGCATCGGCCCGACCTTCAGCGCCGAGGAGCTCGCCGAGCTCTACGGCAAAGGGACCGACTGGGCGCAGCAGGTGGCGCTGGACGTCGCCCCGGCAATCGAGGAGGACTCACAGGCCCTCGCCGACGCGGCCTTCTGGCTCTACCTCCGCGGCGCCACCGACTTCGCCGGCGGCCGGCAGCTCGTCTGACCGGCGCATAGCGGCGTCCTCAGTCGCTTGTGTGCAGAGCACACGGCGCTCCCTGCGTCCTTGCTCTGCTTGGTCAGACGAACTGCCGGGTTACTCGTCTGACTCTTCGGCGGTCCCACCGTTATCGGTGGCCTCGCCGGCGCGGCGGATGACGATCTGGTCAGCCTCGATGCGGACGGTGACGTCGCGCTTGCCGGCCCAGTGCTCGGAGTAGACGGGGTTCTCCTTGATCGCGGCGTCGAGCCAGAGGCCGTAGCCGTCGGTCTCGCCGTGGTCGAAGGTCGCCTCAAGCTCTTTGCGCCGCCCGCGGCCGCCGCGGCGCCCGCGGCGACGTCGGCGACGGCGACCGGCGCCGGCACCGCCCTCGGAGCGCTCCTCGCGCTCCTCGCCGTCGCGATCCTCGTCCTCGTCCTCACCCTCGTCGTCGTCGGCCTTTTCGGCCTCCTCCGCCTCGGTCGCGGCCTCGATCTCGGCTTCGATCTCGTCGCGGAGGTCGATTTCGCTCGAGCCGGCGTTCTCGTCGTCGGGCGAGAGGTCGTACTGCTTGCGGAACTCGCGCAGCTCGGTCGCGCTGACTTCGAGCTGGTGGGCGATCCAGGCATCCGTGCGGCCCTGGTGGACCCAGGCGCGGATCTGGTTCAGCTGCGGCTTCAGTGAGCGTCTGGCCATCGGCGCGCGAGTCTATTGAAGGAAGGCATCTGTACGCAGAGAGGCAGGGGGACCTAGGCCATCAAGAAGGCGAGCGCCTCGAACATCGCAACCACGACGACGACGACGGTGACGGTGAGGCAGACCGCCAGAACGCTGAAGCGGACCTTGCCCTCCTGCTCGACACGGGTGATTTTTCGCGCCCGCGACCGGTTCGCCGCGCGGCGGCGCAGCTGCTCGCGGCGGCGCCGCTCGAGGTAGGTCTCCTGCTCGAAGGCGGTCTCGAACTGGGAGATGCTCTGTCGCATTCTCATAAGGAAGAAGCCCCGGGCCCCATTAGGGAGAAGTGCGGGACAGCGGGGACCGTAGCAAAAGATCTTGCACGGCTCACGATTCCTTCACATATCAGCAGGCGCCCCAGAGGCCCCGTCCGGCTCGCGCAGCCGCGATCTCAAGCCGTTTCAGCTCTGCCGCGAAGCGGTCGTTCGGCGGGATCGTCAGCGTCCGTGCCAGGCCCCGGCGGACAAGCTCGGCGTTGACGAAGCGCCCGTCGAGGTAGACGTAGGCGAGCAGGCGCCCGTAGACGTCCCGGCGCTCGGCCCCGAAGACGAGCCGCACCCGCCGCCCCTCGACCAGACGATGGTTGAAGGCCGACGCCTGCGGGCCGAAGCAGCCAACCGGCTCACCCGGCTTCACCGTCTCCGGCGTGTCGACGCCGATGTAGCGGACGTCCTCCTCGGCCCCGTCCAGCTGCACCTCGACGGTGTCGCCGTCGACGACCCGCGTCACCAGCACCGTCGCGCTCGCCGGCGGCTTGTCCTCCCAAGGCCCGTTCCAGGACTCCCACGGCCGCAGCAGGACCGCCGCGGCGAGCAGGAGCAGCACCAGGCTGCCCCAGCTGCCGGGCTTCAACTACGGAGTGCGGCGGACGTTCGAGAGCAGCGTCTCTTTGATCTGCTCGACGATCGCGACCGCCTCGTTCCACTCGCGCTGCCAGACGTTGCGGCCGAAGATGACGCCGGAGCCGCCGGCGGCCATCACGTCGCGGGTGTTCTGCAGGACCGTCTCGTCGTCGGTCCTCGAGCCGCCGGAGAGGACGACCAGCGCCCGGCCGGCCGATTCGACGCACTGGCGGATCGCCTCGGTCTGGTCGACTTCCATCTCGTTGTAGGGCGCCGGGGCGTCCTTGTCCTTGGAGGAGTCGATCTTCGGCATGTTGAGCTTGACCACGTCGGCGCCCATCTCCATCGCCATCCGCGCCGCGTAGTCGATCGCGTAGAAGGAGTTCTGCCCGCCCTTGGCCTCGACCGCTTCGCCGCGCGGGTAGGACCAGACGACCAGCGGCATCCCGAAGCGGTCGCATTCCTCGCGGACGCGGCGCAGCTGGGCGAGGTCCTCGTCCTGGCGCGGGGAGCCGACGTAGAGCGTGTAGCCGATCGCGTCGGCGCCGAGGCGGACGCCGTCCTCGACTGAGGCGTTGCAGCTCGAGAAAGCCTTGGCGGAGGACGGGAGGTCGGTCTTGCCGTTGACCTTGAGGATCAGCGGCACCCGGCCGGCGTAGTCGGGGTAGTACTTCTCGGCCATCCCGATCTGGCAGGCCAGCGCCGAGTAACCGGCCTCGGCGGCGAGGCGGAACTGGTAATCGGGGTCCTTGGAGGCGGGGTTGGGGAAGAAGTCCCGGGGGCCGTGCTCGATCCCCTGGTCGATCGGCAGCAGCATCAGGGTCCCGTTGCCCGGGCCGAACTCGAACAGAAGGCGGTGCAGGCGGGTGCGTTTCCCGGGCGGCAGGACCTCCAGCAGCGATTTCTGCTCGGTCAGACTCTTCAGCTCCACGTCAAATTCCTCCTAGAAAGATCGTTGTCCAGGCAGTATCGCGCATTCCTACTGGGAATCGAACGGCGGCGGGTATCCTCGGAACATGAGCGAGACGGAGCTCAGCGTCATCTGCAAGAACTGCGGCTCGGAGGTCTCCCCGTACGTAACCGAGTGCCCCTACTGCGGGGCCCGGCTGCGCAAGCGGGCGCCGAAGCTGGAGCGACGCGGTGACGGGCTGGAGGCCCAGCAGCCGCGCCGCCGCCGTCGCCGGGTGCCGCGCCCCGGCCGGCCGGGCTTCTCGGTCTCCGGCGAGCGCCCCTACGCGACGATCGGGGTGATCCTCGCCTCCGCGATCCTGCTGCTGATCCAGAAGGCGACCGGATACTGGCTCGACAGTTTCGGTGGCATCCTCGTCCCCCTGCAGGAAGAATGGTGGCGCTACTTCACGGCGCCGTTCGCGTACGTCGACGTCGGCTTCCTCTTCGTCGTCGGGATCGGCCTGGCGATCTTCTCGACCGGAGTCGAGCGGCGGCTGGGGACGATCCCGACGCTGGTGCTGCTGCTCGCCTGCGGCTCGCTCGGTGCCCTGGCGGCGACGGCGGCGGCAAGCGACGACGCCTTCACCTTCATCGCCGGTGGCAACGGGATGGCGCTCGGCGCCCTCACCGCCTGGTTCGTCCTCCGCCGCCACGAGGCGCAGGGTGCGATCAGCGAAGAGTACGACCTGATCGGGGTTGCGGTTGCGGCGGTGACGCTGCTGGCGCTGCCGCTCTTCGCCCCCACCGCCGACTTCCTCGCCGGCCTGGTCGGCGGCGCCGTCGGCGCTCTGGCGGGCCTCGCTGCCACCGCCTTCCGCCGCGCGGAGTAGCCGCGGAGGGCTACGCTCTTCGGGTGCCCGACGAGAGGGAGCTTCAAGCCGCGATCGAGCGGCTGCTGGACCCGGAGCGGTTCTCCGAGGCCGAGCGGATCGTCGCCCAGGCCGCGCCGCAACTGCAGAAGGTGCTGGCGGCGGCGCTGGCGGAGGGCGGCTGGTTCGGCGAGCCGCATGAAAACGAGACGCTCAGGATCGCGACGATGCCCGATCCCGACGAGCGGGTTCTCGCCGTCCGCGCCCTGCTCGCCGAGGAGGCGAGGATGGGAATGATGGTTGGCGTGGCGGTCGGCTGGGCACTGAAAGAGGAGCTGGGCACGATCGAGAGCAATTCCAACCCGGGAGGCGAGAGTTGACGATGGAGATCAAGTACCACGGGCATTCATGCTTCGAATTGAGCGAGGGGGAGACGACGGTCCTGGTCGACCCGTTCCTGAAGCCGAACAACCCCAGTGCCGTCCACACCGCCGAGGAAGTCGAGCCGACCCACATCGCGATCAGCCACGGCCACGCCGACCACATCGCCGACGCGGTCCCGGTCGCCAAGCGGACCGGCGCTCACTGCGTCGCCATCGTCGAGATCGCCGAATGGCTGAAAAAACGGGGCATCGAGGCCCTCAGCGACCCCAACCTCGGCGGCACCGTCGAGTTCGACTGGGGCTGGATCAAGCTCGTGCCCGCCTGGCACACCAGCACCCTCCCCGGCCATGAAGAGGCCCTGTTCAGCGCCGAGCACGGGACCGCGACCGGGACCGCGGCGGGCCTCCTGATCAATATCGGCGGGGTGACCGTCTACCACGCCGGCGACACCTGCCTCTTCAGCGACATGAAGCTGATCGCCGAACGGAACCCGGTCGACATCGCCCTGCTGCCGATCGGCGGCCACTACACGATGGACCGCCACGACGGCGTGGTCGCCTGCCAGTTCATCGGCGCCGGGACGGTGATCCCGATCCATTTCAACACCTTCCCCGCGATCGAGACCGACACCGACGCCTTCAAGGCAGAGGTCGAGTCTCAGACCTCCTCGAAGGTCGTGGTCCTCGAGCCGGGTCAGACGCACAGCGCCTGACCCGTTAGGTGCGGCCTATTCGCCTTCGGCGACGGGCGGCGAGGCTTCTTCCGGCGCTGGCACGACCGGCGGCAGCGTCACTTCAATCACCGGCGGCGGTGAGCTCGGCGGCGGGATGCTTGGTTCGCCCGCGGGCGGTGGCGTCGATTCGCTCGGCGGCGGGGACGGCGGAGTGGTCGTGACGACGACCGTGCCGCTGCCTCCGTGGGCTCCTGCCACTTCGTCAGACGGTTTCGCCGCCGTGATGCTGCCCTCGGCGGTCGCGACGGTCATCTCCCCTGCGGCAGCGGACTCGCCGGCGGCTTCTTCGCCCTCTTCGCCGGCCGGGGGCGGCGTCGTCGCCGTCTCCTCTTCGGTGGCGGCGGTGGGCGCCGGGACCGGCGGGGCTTCGACCGGAGCGACCTCGGCGACCGTCGGCTGCCTGCCGTGGGTGGCGGCGACGGGGGCGGTTTCGGCGCTGGAGAGAGATTCGGTGGGAGGACTCTGGACGAGGGCCGACTTCGCGGAACTCGAGTCGACCGGGGCGCCGGTGGTCGTCTGCTTCACCTCGACTGCGCCGGCGGTGAGGACCGCGGCGGTGACGACGCCGGCGACGGCCTTGGTCCCGAGCGCGCCACCGAGGGCGCCGAGGCCCCCGGCCGCGCCGCTGCCGCTGATCGCGGCGCCGACCCCGACGCCGCCGACGGCACCCGCTCCGGCGCCCGCGGCACCGGTCGCTCCGGCTCCGGCGCCACCGGCGCCGCCGAGCCCGAGCTTGGAGAGGAAGAAGCCTTTGAAGGCGAGCAGCGGCCCGATCGGCGAGAGCGCCGCCAGCGCCTTCTCGGTCGAGCGGATCTGGCTGCGGAAGTCGGCGCACTCCTCGCACTCGCGGACGTGGCGGCGGACCGGGGCGGAGGCCTTGCGCAGGCCCTCGGCGGCTTCGGAGAGCTCGATCCGGACCTCGCCGCAGGTCAGCAGGCGCGCCTGGCTCGCCTCGGCCAGCGAGATCCGCGCCCGCACCAGCAGCGACTTGACCGAGGGCACGGTGGTGTCCATCGCGGCGGCGATTTCCTCGTAGGAGAGGGCATCCATCTCGCGCAGCAGCAGGGCGGCGCGTTGGGTCTCGGGAAGCTTGTTGACGTCGCTGAGGATCTGGCGGAACTCCTCGCGGTTGTGGACGCGCTCGGCGGTCGAGGCGGCGTCGACCTCGGGGACCATGTCCATCGATTCCTGCGCGTCGGCCTTCGGCTTGCGCAGGTAGTTGAGGCAGCGGTTGCGGGCGATCCGGTAGAGCCAGGGGCGGAGGTTGATCTCACGCTCGTCGGCGAGCATCGCCCGGTAGGCGTTGACGAAGACCTCCTGCAGGACGTCTTCGGCGTCCTCGGTGGAGCTCAGCATCTGGCGGCAGAAGCCGAGCAGGCGGCCCTGGTAGCGGTCGACGATCGCCTCGAAGGCGCCCGGGTTCCCAGCCCGCGCCATAGCGATCAGCTTCTCGTCGCCCTGCAGCTTCAGCAGGGGCGAGCGGCGGGCGAGAAGCCCGCGGCGACTGGCATGAGATAGGGCTGATGCCTCCAAGAGATCTCCCTGTGGAAGGACGGTTCCAGGGACTAAAGACACGGTAACAGGGGTCAAGTTGCGCCCCTGCAAAGTTTTTACTGCCCGTTTATGTCTGCGGGAAACCCGGAAAATGCAGGCAAAGCGGGCTTCTTGGCTCTGGGAGTGCCCGGGGCGGGACTCGAACCCGCAAGCCCCCGAGGGGGCGGCGGCTTTTAAGGCCGCTGCTTTTGCCAGTTTCGCCACCCGGGCCCGGCGATGGTACCCCGAGGCGGCCGCCCAGCCAATAGGCTGCCGAGATGGCTGAGCACGGCGGCAGGCTGGTCGCGAAGGCGCTGAAGTCGCGCGGGGTCGACCACCTTTTCACGCTTTCCGGCGGGCACCTCTTCTCGATCTACGACGGCTGCAAGGAGGAGGGGATCGCGCTCGTCGACGTCCGCCACGAGCAGACGGCCGCATTCGCGGCGGAGGGGATCGCGAAGGCGACCCGCAACGTCGGCGTGGCGGCTCTGACCGCTGGCCCCGGGGTGACCAACGGGATCAGCGCTCTTGCAAGCGCCCAGGCGAACAGCTCGCCGATCTGCGTCCTCGGCGGCCGGGCGCCGGAGCTGCGCTGGGGATCCGGCTCGCTGCAGGAGATCGATCACCTGCCCTTCGTCTCGCCGCTGGTCAAGTCGGCGGAGACGGTCAAGGACCCGGGCCAGATCGCGGCGGTGACCGCGGCCGCGCTGGACCGGGCCGCGGCGGCGCCGAGCGGGCCGACCTTCGTCGACTATCCCCTCGACGTCGTCTTCACCGAGGCGGAGATCGAGATCCCGGGCCTGCCCGAAGCGGGTAAGGCGGAGCCGGCTGCGGGAGTCGAGGAGGCGGCGGCGCTGCTGGCGGCGGCGGAGCGGCCGGCGATCATGGCCGGCAGCGGCCTCTACTGGGGGCGCGGGGAGGAGGAGCTGCGGGCGCTGGCCGAGACGCTCGGCATCCCGGTCTTCCTCAACGGCCTCGGCCGCGGCTGCCTGCCCGCCGACCACGAGCTTGCCTTCAGCCGCGCCCGCGGCACCGCGCTGCAGGGCGCCGACGTTGCCCTCGTCGTCGGCGTGCCGATGGACTTCCGGCTCGGCTTCGGCGGCAGCTTCGGCGAGGAGACGAAGATCGTCCGCCTCGACGTCGCGCCGAACCGCTTGCTGAAGAACCGGGCGCCCGAGGTCGACCTGGTCGGCGACGTGCGGGCGACGCTGGCGGCGCTGTGCGAGGCCGCGGGCGAGGGGAAGCGGACGAAGCCATGGCTCGAGCAGCTGCGCAACGTCGAGAGCGAGAAGCGCGCGGCGGAGCAGGAGGAGCTGAACGAGGCGCGCTCGCCGTTGCACCCGGTCCGCATCTACAAGGAGCTCGGCGAAGTCCTCGACCGCGACGCGATCGTCGTCGGCGACGGCGGCGACTTCGTCTCCTACGCCGGCCGCTACATCGAAACCTTTGAGCCCGGCTGCTGGATGGACCCGGGGCCTTTCGGCTGCCTCGGCGCCGGGCCGGGCCAGGCGATCGGGGCCAAGGTCGCCCATCCCGACCGCCAGGTCTGCCTGCTGCTTGGCGACGGGGCCTTCGGCTTCGCCGGCCTCGAGTTTGACACCATGTCGCGTCACGGTTTGGGCGTCGTCGGGGTGATGGGCAACAACGGCATCTGGGGGCTGGAGCACCACCCGATGCAGTTCCTCTACGGCTACTCGGTGGCGGCGGAGCTGCGGCCGGAGACGCGCTACGACGAGCTGGTCGAATCGCTCGGCTGCGACGGGATCCTCGTCCGCGAGCCCGCTGAGCTGAAGCCCGCCCTGGAGCGCGCTTTCGCCTCTGGCCGGCCGACCCTCGTAAACGTCCTCACCGATCCCGAGGTCGCCTACCCGCGCAAGTCGAATCTGGCTTGAGGAAGCCGTAGAACGAGAATCGGCCGCCAGAAAGGCGGCCGATTCAAGTCGGCCCCTCAGGACGGGCAGGGGTACGTCTTCAGGGACCTTTTATTCGGTGGGCCCAGACGGCGGGAGGCGCCATGATGCGGCAATCGCCTAAGCCCTATCTCCGAGGTGCAAGGTGAAGCTGCGCCCCACCTCGTCCCCGGTTCATCCAGTATGTACCCGCTCGTACCTGAGGTCTACCCATCAGACCATTGTTTTACCCGATTATGGGTAGCCAGACGTACCGATTTATCGGACTTCCGAAGGGGCACTGACCGTTCTGTCCTTTTCGGACAAGACACCCTGTCCACATAGTACGGCGAGGGGTTTTGACTCGTGGACGGACGCCTACTGGCGGTTTGCGAGGGCGATCGCGGTGCCGTAGAGGATGTCGTGCTCGGAGACGGTGATCTCCTCGAGCCCGAAGGCGCGCATCACCTCGACGAGGATGACGACGCCGGCGACGATCGTCGGTGCCCGGTCGGGGTGGAGGCCGGGGATCTCGACCCGCTCGGCGAGCGGCACCGAGGCGAGCTGGGAGAGCATCCGCTGGATCGAGGGGAGGGCGAGGGTGTGGCCGTGGACGCGCGATGGGTCGTAGGGCTCCAGTTCCGTCTCCACCGCCGCGAGGGAGGTGGGGGTGCCGGCGACGGCGACCCCTTGCCTGGCTTCGACCCCGGCGCCCATCGAGCTCTCGATCAGCCCGCGGATGTCGGTGGCGAGCGCTTCCAGCTCGCTTGCCGCCGGCGGGTCGCCGGAGATGTAGCGCTCGCTGTGGCGGACGACGCCGGCCTGGAGGGAGTCGTGGAAGGAGATCTCGCTGCCGCTGCCGACGACCAGCTCGGTCGAGCCGCCGCCGATGTCGACGACCAAAGTCGGCTCGCTCGGCAAGGACTCCGAGGTGGCGCCGAGATAGGTGAGCCGCGCCTCCTCGGAGCCGTCGAGGACGCGGGGCGAGAGCGCAAACCGCTCCCGCAGCTCGGCGACGAAGGCGCTGCCGTTGTCGGCATCCCGCACGGCGCTAGTTGCGATCACATCCACGGCCTCGGCCCCGAGCTCCTCGAGGATCCCGACATAGCCGCCGATCGCCTCGCAGACGTCCTCGATCGCCTCACTGGCCAGATGGCCCGAGAGGTCGACGCCCCGCCCCAGCCGCGTCACCGTGCTCCGCCGCTCCAGCGGCGAGACCCGCCCCGCGGCCACGTCGGCCACCAGCAACCGAGTCGAATTGGTCCCCACATCGATGACCGCAACCCGCTTTTTCCCCTCAGGCATCCGGCCACTCTAGAGCCGTCCGCACAAAGAAGACCCCTGCGCAAACCCACCGCCCATCCCAGACGAAACCAGCCATCAGCTCCCACAGATTGCTACCATCGACAGTCCGCCGCGGGGTGGAGCAGCCAGGTAGCTCGTCGGGCTCATAACCCGAAGGTCGCAGGTTCGAATCCTGCCCCCGCTATTTATCAAAGGCCCTGCACAGCGGGGCCTTTTTTGTGCCCAGGCTTCTGCGTTGCGAACGCGGTCGGGTACCAATCGGGTACCAATTGCACGCGCGGCGTTGGGGCCCGTCAGTTGCTGATGGCAGGCGCGGCGCGATGGAAGCGACTGTCGGTCGTCTGGTCCAGCAGGAAGCCCGCGATGTCCGCTCGGGTGATGCTGGCACCGATCCGGTCGCGGCCGAGGAACCCGGCGCGGACCGTGCCGGTGCGGGCGCCGTCGGTTGGGCGCGTGAAGCGTGCGATCGTCCAGTCCGATGGGCTGCCGGTGACGTGCTGGGACATCTCAAGGAGCTCGCGGTAGGCGCGCGAGAGGAACGTGCGGCCCATGAACGGCACGAGCCGGCCGAGGAAGCTGTGGGTGTCGCGGGGGTCGCGCAGGCTGGGCGTGGCCATGCCGATGTAGCGATCGACGCCTTCGGCCTGCATCGCATCGACGATGGTGCGGGTGCCGGCGACGAGCGGCATCCCGGTGGCCTTGCGATCCAGTGACGGGCCGAGCGCGCTGATGACGGCGTCAGCGCCATTGACGGCGCGCCGGACCGCGTGGGCGTCGGTGAGCTCGCCGCCGATCACGTCCAGGTTGGGATGGGCGACGTCCAGCTTCGCC
>JBJMKN010000006.1:0-27266 GCA_045805765.1 Solirubrobacterales bacterium | reverse complement strand
ACCAGTTGTTGTGCTTGCCCGAGCCGTTCACGCCGGCGAAGGGCTTCTCGTGCAGCAGGCAGACCAGCCCGTACTTGCGAGCGACCTGTTGCATGATCCGCATGGTCAGCTGCTGGTGGTCGGAGCCGACGTTCGAGTTCTCGAACACCGGAGCGATCTCATGCTGCGCATGCGCCACCTCGTTGTGGCGGGTCTTGACCGGCACGCCCAGCTTGGCGAGCTCGTTCTCGAAGTCCATGATGCAGGCGAGCACGCGCTCCGGGGTCGCCCCGAAGTAGTGGTCGTCGAGCTCGTGCCCTTTCGGCGGCTTGGCGCCGAACAGAGTGCGGCCCGTCGCGATCAGGTCGGGGCGCTCGAAGTAGTACTGCTCGTCGATCAGGAAGTACTCCTGCTCGGGGCCGACGGTGGTGAAGACCCGCTCGGTCTCTTCGTCGCCGAGCAGCCGCAGCGCTTTCACCGCGGTCTGGGACAGCGCGTCCATCGAGCGCAGCAGCGGGATCTTCGCGTCGAGCGCCTCGCCGGTCCAGGAGGCGAAGGCGGTCGGGATGCAGAGCAGCGCCCCGTTCGGGTTCTCGAGGATGAAGGCGGGGCTGGTCGGGTCCCAGGCGGTGTAGCCGCGGGCCTCGAAGGTGGCGCGGACGCCGCCGGTGGGGAAGGAGGAGGCGTCGGGCTCACCCTGGATCAGCTCCTTGCCGGAGAAGCCGGCGATCGCCTCGCCTTCGCCGCCGGGCTCGAAGAAGGAGTCGTGCTTCTCCGCGGTGGCGCCGGTCAGCGGCTGGAACATGTGGGTGTAGTGGGTGGCGCCGTTCTCCAGCGCCCACTCCTTCATCGCCTCCGCGACGGCGTCGGCGAGGCTGGGGTCGAGCGCCTCGCCTCCCTCCAGGGTGGTCTGCAGCTTCTCGAAGACGTCCTTGGGCAGCCGCTCCTTCTGCACGGACGCAGAGAAGACGTTCTGGCCGAAGGGGTTGTTCTCCGGAAGGGTCAGGTCCTGCGCGCCGAGAGCCCCTCCGTTGGAGCTCCACTGCGCTGCGGTCACGTTCTGCTGGCGAATGCGGGTCATCGGTTCGGGTTCTCCCACTTATGCGCGCGCTCGCGCGAGCGCGGTCGTTTGAAGTCTCAGTCCCTCGAAAAGAGCATCACAGAGCCTAATAGGGCCTCGGTGATCGCGCGTTTGTACCGCCGTACAAAGCTGGGCCGGAATCGCTTATCCCTGCTGGCGGCGCAGCCGAGTTTGACCACACTCCGCTGTGGCGAAAGTCGGTTAGGCGAGCGGCGTGGCGCTGAAGAGGCCGAGCGGGTGGCGCAGGCGGGAGCCGCCGGTTGGGCGCATCTGCTCGCTCCAGCCGGGCCCGCTGCGGTCGCCGTCTTCGCTGTAGGAGGTGTCCCAGCGGAGGCCGGCGATAACCGCGAAAACGTGCTCCTTGCTCGCATAGACGCGAACCCAGGAGCCACTGCCGCCGCCGCCCCAGCGCATGAAGCCGGTCGAGTCGAGCGGCGATTCGAGCAGGCCGGCGGCGTGCATCACGTAGCTGACCGAGCCCGAGCAGTCATAGCCGCGGGAGTTCCAGCTGCGGTGGCCGCCGCCCCAGACGTAGGGACGGTGGCGGATCTGGTTGGCGGCTTCGATCATCGCCTTCACCGCGGGCGGGGCGGATGCCGGGGCGACGGCGCGGCCACCGGGCGTCAGCGTCGCCTGCGGCACTGCGGCCGCTGCCTGGGCCGCGCCGAGCAGCGCGGCGCCGCAGAGCAGCGCGCACACCATCGTCGTCAACAGCTTCCCCCACCTTCGCATGAGGGGTCTGTATCGGCACCTCGCTCAGGTGACTTGAGGGAGCTCCGGGGGCGAGCCGGTGGCGATCAATGAGCCCATCAGGACGCCGAGCAGGAGGCCGCGGAGCTCTTCGCGCTCGATGTCGCGGTGCTCGATCCAGTTGAGGCAGGCGCCGTCCATGAACCAGAGCCAGCCGCTGACGGCGGTCCGGGCCTTCGGTGGGGCGCCGTCGGGGTAGAGGCCGTTGAGGATCCGCTCCGCCGTCGCCCGCCGCACCTCTTCGACCAGGTCGCGGATCTCCGTCACCGCGGTCGCGCTCTGGATCAGGTTGCTGTAGGCGCCGGAGTTCTCCTCGACCAGAGCGAGGAAGGCGTCGAGGCTCTCCGTCAGCTGCTCGACGGGGGGGAGGCTGGGGTCGGGTTCAGTGCGCACGCGCAGACGCTCCGCCCAGGCGCTCAGAGTCTCCTCGAAAAACGCCTGCTTGCTGGGGAAATAGTGGTAGAGCAACGCCTTCGAGATCCCCACCTCTGCGGCGATCTTGTTCATCGAGAGCTCGTCGTAGCGGTGGCTGGTGAAGAGCTCAGCGCCTTTCTCGAGCAGCTGCGTGCGGCGCTCGTCGACATCCATGCGGCGGTAGGAGGGCTCACTCATGTGCCGGGAGTGTAGCGGCTTATTGACCGATGGTTGACAAGATTGCTACGGTGTTGACCATCGGTCAATAAGCCGTCGACAACCCGAACAAGGAGAAGCCATGAACGACGACTACGTCCCGCCCGCCTTCCGTCACCGCTCCGAGCCACCGCCCAGCCAACCCCCGCCAGGGCATCGCCCCCCGCCGCCACCGTCGATGAACCCGATCTCCAGGATCGAGTTCGAGCGCCTCTTCGGCGGCCGCGTGCTCGGCTGGATAGGAGGGGTCGCTGTCCTCCTCGGCCTCGTCTTCTTCCTCCGCTCCGCCGTCGACAGCAGCTGGTTCACCGAGGAGGTACGCACCTTGATGGGAGCGGTGGGCTCCTTCCTGCTGCTCGCCCTCGGGGTCTGGCTGCACGAACGCCGGGGGCACCTCGAGATCGCCCGGATGGCGGTGGCCGTCGCGATTCCCGGCCTCTACGCGACGACGGTCGTAGCCACCCAGGCCTACGACCTGATCAGCCCCCTCTTCGGGCTCGAGGCGGCGGCCCTGGTCGGCGTCATCGGGGTGTTCCTGGCCGTGCGCTGGTCGTCGGTGCTCGTCGGCAGCGTCGGCATGCTCGGAGCGCTCGCGGCGCCGATGATGGTCGGCACGGCGACCGATAACAGCTCGATCGCCTTCGTCGCCATGGCCCTCGCCGCCAGCGTCGGGGTCCTGCTCTGGCAACGCTGGAACTGGCTGGCGCTGGGCGCGTTCCTGGTCTCTGCCCCGCAGTTGATCGCTTGGATCTCTGAGAGCGGCTACATCGATTTCTTCGAGACCTCGGCGGATCCGAGAGTGCCTGTTCTCCTAGCGCTGGCCGTTCTCGCCGGGTTCTGGGTGCTCTACGCCGCCGCCGCATTCGGCTACGAGCTGCGGAGCCGCAGCGAAGAGAAGCTCCCGGTCTCCTCGTGGCTGCTGCTTCTCAGCAGCAGCGTCCTCGTGGTAGGCGCCGGCTGCGTCGTCCTCGACACCGAGTCCTCACTCGCCCTCAACGCCTGGATCTTCGGCTTCGCCGGGGCCCACCTGCTGCTCGGTGAGATCGCCAGGCGCTCGGGCATCCACCGCGAAATCGGCTCGCTCCTGACCGGAGGCGGGATCGGCCTTGCCAGCTTCGGAGTTGCGAACGCCTTCGACGGCCCCAGCGTCGTCGCCGCCTGGAGCGCTCTCGCCGCCGTCTTCGCCTTCGTGGCGACCCGCGCCGACGCAACGCCCAGCCCGACGCTGTCCAACGCGGAGCGGCTATCGGTGCTGTCCCTGGTCTTCCTCGGCTTGGGGATCGCGCACGTGCTCTTCGTCGAGGCGCCGCCGGTCGCGATCGCGCAGGGGGTCGACGACCTCGGCAGCTCGCTGGTGGCGATCGCCTGCTGTGGCGCCGCCTCCGTCGCCTGCTGGTGGTTCGGCCGGGAGATCGAGCCGAGGACGGCGACCGTGGTCGGCTTCATCGGCAGCGCCTCATTCGTCTACCTCGGCTCGGTCGCGATCATCGACGCGATCGGCGTCAGCGACGCCGGCAATGCGGGCGAGGTGGGCCAGGCCTGGATGTCGGCCTTCTGGGCGGCGACCGGCCTCGGCGCGATCGTCTGCGGGATGGTGCGGCGGGCGCCGAACGTGCGCCTCGGCGGCCTCGCCCTGCTGGCGGTCACGATCGTCAAGGTCTGGACCTACGACCTCTCGGAGCTCGAGGACATCGCCCGCGCGATCTCCTTCATCGGCCTCGGGCTGCTGCTGCTGGCGGGCGCCTTCGCCTACCAGCGGTTCAAGCCCAGCAAGGAGGAAGAGGCCGAAGAAGCGTTCGAGGAGGACCTCGCGTAGGCCGACGAGCGGGAGCCGCGGGCATCTGTATAGCCTGCGGTTCCCGCGGCTCCGCCGCACTGCAAAGCCGAAAAAGGAAGGACCGTCTCTTGTTCGTCTCGAAGGCCGCCGTCGTCGGCGGCGGCACCATGGGCGGGGAGATCGCGCAGGCGATCGCCGCCGCCGACATCCCCGTCGTCGTCAAGGACATCGACCAGAAGTTCGTCGACGCGGCCGTCGAGAAGGCCCGCGCCGTCACCGAGGGCCAGCTCGCCCGCCTGGTCAAGAAGGAGAAGCTGACCCAGGAGCAGGCCGACGCCCGCCTCGCCGAGGTGATGGGCAACGTCATCGGCACCACGACCTACGAGGAGTTCGGCGACGTCGACTTCGTGATCGAGGCGGTGCCGGAGAAGATGGAGATCAAGCAGGCGGTCTTCCGTGAGATCGACGCGGCGACCCCGGGCCACGCGATCCTCTCCTCCAACACCTCCTCGCTCTCGATCACCGAGATCGGCGAAGCGACTCTGCGGCCCGACAAGGTCGTCGGCTTCCACTTCTTCTACCCGGCCTCGATCATGCCGCTGGTCGAGGTGATCGTCGGCGAGGACTCCTCGCAGGAGACCGCCACCGCCGCCTACAACTTCGCTCAGGCGATCAAGAAGCAGCCGATCGTCTGCGGCGAGGTCCCCGGCTTCGTCGTCAACCGCATCCTGATGGCGACGATGGGGGAGATCTGGCGCGCCCAGGAGGAGAAAGGGCTGTCGCTGAAGGGGATCGACGAGGCGATCGCCGGCGCCCAGCTGGCGCCGATGGGCCCGTTCTTCCTCACCGACCTGCTCGGCCTCGACACCGTCTTCCACGTCGCCGAGCACCTCAACGAGTCCTACGGTGAGAGCTTCTACGTCCACGAGGGCCTGCGCGGCCTCGTCGGCGAAGGCAAGCTCGGCGCCAAGACCGGCGGCGAGGGCTTCTTCAAGGACGGCGAGCAGAACGTCCCCGGCGACAACCAGCCCGACGGCGATGAGCTGGTGGCGATGTTCTCCAGCCGCGCCCTGATCGAGGCCTGCTTGCTGGTCGAGGAGGGGATCTGCTCGGTCCGCGACATCGACCTCGGGATGATGGCCGGGGCCGGCTTGGACCCGCGCAAAGGCCTGCTGCCGCCGTTCTGGAAAGCCGACGTCACCGGCCTCGACAAGGCGCTGGAGACGATGGAGAACCTGGAGGAGAAGTACGGCGAGCGCTTCGCGCCGCCGATCACCCTGAAGCGGCTGGTTGCCCAGGGCCGCCACGGCCTCTCCACCGGCCAGGGCTTCTACCCCTACCCGCAGGCCGACGAGGGCGAGCAGGCCGAGACGGTGAAGCTGGAGACGCGCGGCGACGTCGCGATCGCCTGGCTCGCCAACCTGCCGATGAACTCGATCTCGCCGCAGGTGATCGCCGACCTGGAGACGGTCTGGAACCGGGTCAAGGAGAGCGGTGAGATCGGCGCGATGGTCGTCGCCTCCTCGGTCCCGGTGGTCTTCTCGGCCGGCGCCGACATCAAGGCGTTCACGACGCTCGACGAGTCGAGCGGGGCGGACCTGATCCACCGGGCGCACGCGCTCTTCCGCGACTTCGGCCAGGCCCGCGTGGTGACGATCGCCGCGGTCAACTCGATCGCCTTCGGCGGCGGCTGCGAGCTGGCGATGGCCTGCGACGTGCGGATCGCCGCCGAGGCTGCCGTCTTCGGCCAGCCCGAGGTGAAACTGGGGATCATCCCCGGCTTCGGCGGCACCCAGCGGCTGCCGCGCCTGGTCGGCCAGAGCAAGGCGCTGGAGCTGAACCTGGTCGGCGACGCGATCCTCTCCGAGGAGGCGCTGGAGCTCGGCCTCGCCAACCGCGTCGTCCCCGACCACGAGCTGTTCGAGACGGCGCTGATGTGGGGTCGCAAGCTCGGCGCCCAGGCGCCGGTCGCGGTCGAGCAGATCAAGGCGGTCTCCGCCAACGGCGACATCGACGCCGGGATCGAGGCTGAGAAGCGCGGCTTCGCGACGGCGTTCGGCAGCGAGGACGCGAAGGAGGGCATCGGCGCCTTCCTCGGCAAGCGCACCCCTAAGTGGAGCGGCAAGTAGCGATCTCAAGCGAGGTGGAGTGCCTGGCCGAGCTTCTCGGCCAGGCGCGCTCCGCCGTCGCCCTGACCGGCGCCGGCGTCTCGGTGCCGTCGGGTATTCCCGACTTCCGCACCCCGGAGACGGGGCTGTGGGCAAAGGTCGACCCGATGGAGGTCGCCCACATCGATGTCTTCGAGCGCGACCCGGAGCGATTCTGGTCCTACTACCGGCCGCGGTTCGAAGCGCTCGGCGACAAAGCGCCCAACCGCGCCCACGAGGCGCTGGCGCAGCTCCAGCGCCGCGGCCTGATCGAGGGCGTGATCACGCAGAACATCGACCGCCTGCACCGGGCGGCGGGTTCTGAGAATGTGATCGAGGTGCACGGATCGATCGAGACCTCATCGTGTGTGACCTGCGCCGCGTCCTTTGAGCTAGAGGAGATGGACGGGCTCTTCGACGAGCGTGGCGTCGCCGTCTGCTCCGTCTGCCGCGGCGCGGTCAAACCCGACGTCGTCCTCTTCGGCGAGCTGCTGCCGGAGAGCGCGATGGCGCGGGCGACCGAACTGGCCGAGCGCGCCGACCTGATCCTCTGTGTCGGCTCCTCGCTGGCGGTGTATCCGGTTGCCGGCCTGCCGCGCGTCACGCTGGATCGCGGCGGCCGGATCGCGATCGTCACCAAGGGCGAGACCCCGTATGACGCCGACGCTGAGCTGAAGCTCGAGGGCGAGGTCGACGAGGAGCTTGACGCGCTGCTGGCGGCGCTCGGCTGATGGCCCCGATGCCCGACGCCGTCGTCTTCGACAACGACGGCCTCCTGCTCGACACCGAGTCCGTCTGGACCCGGGCCGAGGAAGACCTCTTCGAGCGCCGGGGCCTCGAGTTCACCCCAGCGGACAAGCGCGAGCTGGTCGGGACCTCGGCCGAGATCGCCGGCGGCATCCTCGAGCGGCGGCTCGGCGAGCCGGGGCGGGCGGCGGAGCTGATCGAGGAGCTGAACGCGCTCGTCGTCGCAGAGCTCGAGCATGGGGTGGAGGCGATGGTCGGCGCCCGCGAGCTGCTCGAGCGGCTGCGCGAGCGCGGCACCCCTCTCGGACTCGTCTCCAACTCGCCGCTGCGCTTCGTCGAGCGCTCGATCGAGATCGTCGGCCTCGGCCACCACTTCGACGTCATCCTCAGCGCCCACGAGGTGGCGGCGCCGAAGCCGGCGCCGGACCCATACCTGGAGGCCTGCCGGCGGCTCGGGGTCGAGGCCGGGCCCTCGGTGGTGGCGCTGGAGGATTCCCCGACCGGCGTGGCGGCGGCGCGGGCCGCGGGGCTGACGGTGATCGGCGTCCCCTCGATCGAAGGAATCGCGCTGGGCGAAGCCCACCACATCGCCGAGACCCTGCTCGACGAGGTGGTCATGCACCACCTCGCCATCTAGCTTGAGGCTCACGCTCAGGTCGAGGGTTAGCCTCGGAGGACCCGGCGTCGCCGGAGGACTCGCTCGCAGATCTCCAGCAGATCCTGCACGCCCTCGCGCTGATCAGGCGTGAGGTCGCCCCCCAGGGCGGCATTGGCAGCCTCGCCCACCTCGCCTTTGCGCTCTTGGAGCGTCCCCATGTCCTTCTCGTGGCCGGGATCGGCGAGGGCGTCCTTCAACTCGACCAGCAGCGCCTCCAGCCCGACCCGCAGCTGCAGCGCCGCCTCGCGCTCGCGGCCGGCGTCGAGGTCGGCGCGGGCACGGAGGAGGAGGGTCTCGCAGGCACCGGCCGCTTCGCGACCGCCGAGCATCGCCGCGACCCGTTCCTGGGGGCGCAGCTCCTCCTCGCGGCGGCGCTTGCGCGAGGCGCCGGGGCCAGGCTCGACCTGCCGCGCCTGGCTGAATTTGCCCGCCGCGGCCTCCTCGCCGCTGCCGAACCCGATCAGCACCCGCTCGGCTCCCTCGACGGCGAGCTCTCGGCGGGAGTGCGGGTTGGCGCTCGCCACCGCCTGGGCGTGCAGGGCGCGGTTCAGCAGCTCGAGGCCTTCCTCGACGAGGACGTCGACCGTGTCCTCCGCCTCGCAGGCTTCGTCGAGCCAGCGGGTGGCCGCATCCTCGTCTTCGAAAGGGGAAAAGGCGCGGATCGTCGTCGCCCGGGTGAGGACGAGCGCCTCCGGCTCGCTGCCAGACTCCGCCTTGCGCGGCCGCCGGCGCCGCCGGCCGGCTGCGAGGGGCGCGCCGATCCGCTGCAGGACGAGCACGCTCTCGTCGCCGCCGACGGGGTCGCGGGACAGGTAGCGGCCGTCGGCCAGCGGCAGCGGGCCGGCGAAGTCGAACTGGACGAATCCGAATAGCTTGGACAGGGGCTGGATTCTCCCCGCTGCGCCGATCGGCTGCGAGGTCAGTCGCCGCCGGCGGAGAGGCCGCCGTTGGCGGTGTCCGGCAGCGCGTACTTGGATGGCCGCACCGGCACGCTCGGGTTTTCGATCTGGCCGAGCCGGTCGATCAGGCGCTGCCACTGGTCGGGTTTCAGCAGGGCGGCGAATTTCGCTTCGGCGCCGCCGGCGGTGGCGTGGTAGCCCACGTGGACGTGGTCGTAGTGGTCGGCCATCGCGAAGCTCGCCGGGTCGGGGAGGTCCTCGAGCGAGATCACCTGGTGGGGGTGCATCGTCCCCTGCAGGCGCAGGACGGCGTGGATCAAGTCGTCGGTCTCGGTGCCCGGGCCCTGGTTGCCGGTCACCGGGATGCCGTTGATGACGGCGATGTCGACCGCGTCGCCGGTGCTGTGCTCGGAGACGTTGCCGGAGGTGGTGAGGAGGCCGTGGCCGCACTGCAGCGAGGTGATCGTCAGCTTGAAGCCGTTGGTGCTGAGGTACTCGAGCATCGCCAGGATGCGCCGGTCGATGCGGCCGCCCGCGATGTCTTCGCGGCCGCAGCTGTAGACCTCGAGGTCTTTGTCGGCGAGAACCCGTTTCTGCAGCGCCTCCTTGGAGAGCAGGAGGACGCCGGCGCCGCTCAGCTTGGCGAACGGGCTCTTGCCCTTGGCGCGGTAGATCGCGGTCGCCTCGAGCAGCTTCCAGCCGTCGAGGATCGGCTTCGGGTCGATCCGCGGCGCCCCTTTGCCGGCCGGGCGGATCGAGAAGTTGATGTGGGAATCGATGCCATCGGCGCCCTCGTCGACGCGGGCGAGGACGGTGCCCGCGATCACCTTCGAGCCGACCTTGAGGGAGCCCTTGCCGCTGGCGGCGACCGCCGCTTCGACCGCGTCGCCGGCGGTCTCGCGCTCGCTGCCGGTGCGCTCGGGGAGGGCCCGCAGGCGGGGCCGCAGGTTCTCGCTTTCGACCGGGACCCGCTTCTCCTGGCCGGTCGGCATCACCACCAGCCGGCGGTTGCGGACGAGGCGGCCGAGCTCGGCGTAGGTGTAGCGGTTGCCGTAGGTGTCTTCGAGGACGACGAAGTTGCCGAGCTGGTCGGAGTGGCCGAGCTTGCGGATCACCCCGTCGTTGACGGCGACGACCGGCGCCCCCTCGTCGCTGAAGATGTTGATCCCGCGCGGGGTGGGGGAGGAGGAGATGACTTCGGCGGCGTTGCCGTATTCGGGGCTCTCGCCGTTCTTCAGCGCCGCCCGGGCGGCGACGTCGTCGGCGTAGCGCGCGTCGGCGGCGATCGGGAAGTGGGCGCCCTCGGTGAGGCCGGTCAGCGAGCCGACGAGGTCGGAGGGGAGGCGGCCGTAGGCGCGGGCGTAGAGGAGCACCTCCTGCACGTACCAGTCGGCGTGGTTGTAGGCGAAGATCGCCTGGTAGAGGTCCTCGTGGGCGCCGGCCAGCTTCAGGTAATGGGCGGCGGCGCAGATCGCGTCGACCGGGTTGTAGGGGTCTTTCTTGCCGTCGCCGTTGGCGTCGAGCCCGAACGCCTCCCAGCTCGACGGCAGGAACTGCATCCAGCCGAGGGCTCCGGCGCTGGAGACGTTGAGGTTGGTGCCGAACCCGGTCTCGATTTTGTTGATCGAGGCGAGGACCTCCCAGGGGACGCCGTATTCGGTGCCGCAGGCCTGGTAGATCGGCAGCAGGAAGGGCGGGATTTCGAAGCTGTCGATGACGAAGTTGGGGACGCCGATCGGAGCCGGGCCAAAGGGGGCGATCGTCGTCGTCGGGTTGGCGATCGTCGGGGCGCCTCCTTCGTTGTACGCGGAGCCGCCGTCGGGCCCTTTCGGCGCCGGCTGGTCGCCGCCGCCGTTGGCGCTCGGGGCCGTGACCGCACCGGTGTTGCTGCCGCCGGCACCGCCGAGGACGTCGTTGCGGGCGACGCCGCCCTTGCCCTCGCCGCCCCCGTCGATCTCAGAGCCTTCCTCGACGCCGGCCTTGCCGGGGGCGGGGGCGGGAGAGGGAGCGGGGATCGGCGCCGCTTCTTCGCTGGCGGGAGCGGGGGCGGATGGCGCCTCGCTCGTGTCCTCGGGCGATTCGCAGTCGGGGTCTTCTTCGTCGGCGAGCGCGTCGCCGTCGTCATCGACCCCGTTGGCGCAGGCCGGCGCCTGCAAAGAGGGAACCGCAGTGGTCGTCGCCGGATCGAGGGCATCGCTTTCCGAGAGCGGCTCTGCGCCCGCCAGGGTCGTGCCCAGCGCGGTCACCACCAGAAAGCTGGCGATGGCGAGTAAGAGTGCGGACTTGGTTCTCATCCCTAAGCGTCCCTGCCCACGCTCGAATACCCCTCCCTGGGCAAGTGGCTGGAAGCTACCCACTAGTACCTGCGTCCGCAACGCAAAGCGGCGCCCCCAACAAGTCCTTAATCAATGGCTGCGACATCCCGGGAGCGGGAGATTTCCAGTCGAGCCGGATGTGCTCGTTAAGCTGCTGTGACTTGACCGTCGAGGACTACGAGCAGGACGGGCTGCGAGCGCGGGCGGAGCAGGCGCTGGGCGAGCTGGCGCAGGCGCTGGTCGACAACCCCACCCTGCACGACGCCGTCACCGCTGCGCTGGGCGCCCGGGAGAAGGCGCTGGAGGCGCAGCAAGCGGCGATGAGCGCCCTCAACCTGCCCTCGGCGTCCGACGTCGAACGGCTGGAGCGACGCTTGCGCTCCTTCTCGCAGCGCCTCGAGGACGTCGAGGAGGCGATCGACGACCTCAGCCGTGAGCTGGGGGCGATGCGCCGCGAGAACGCCACGAAACCGGCGAAAAAAACCAAAGCCTAAGCCTCAACCTGAGGTTGAGAGTACGCCTGAGGCAGCAGACCCGGCTCGCTTTGCCGCCTCCTCCAGCTCCTCGTCCCGCAACTGTCCCGAGTCGCTCTTCTCGGAGACGATGAGGACCGCCGCCGCGGCGACGTTGTGTTCTGCCGCGCTCGCGAGCAGGCCGGCGGTTTGCATGTCGGCAGCATCGAAGAGCACCGAGGGAAGGCCCCACTCCGGCCGGTAGAGCGTGTCGAGGCTGACGATCGAGGCCCCCCGCGCCTCCGGTAGCCGATCCCGCATGGCCTGGACGAGACCAGGATCGGGTCGGGGCGGCTTAGTGGCCGCAGGGGACACCAAACCGCCTTGCGCATCCTCGACGACGACCAGCTCGCCCAGGTGGAGGCCGCCCAGCGAGGCGCAGGTGCCGACCCGGATCGCTCGCTTCACCCCGAGCTCCGCCAGGTCGGCGAGGACAACGGCGGCGCTCGGTCCCCCCATCCCCGTCGCCTGGATCGTCAGCTCATGACCATCGGCGGTCACGCCGGTGTAGCCCCACAACCCCCGGGCGTGGTTGCTCATCTTCGGCTGCTCGAGCAGCGCTTGGGCCAGCATCAGCGCCCGGCCCGGGTCGCCGACGAGGATCGCGTCGGCCGCGATCGGGGCGGTCGGTCTGAGGCGGGCCGGCATCTGCGCCGCCGAACATAGCCGCCCAGGCACGGTTCCGACATCGGGGAGAAAGAGCGGCTGCCGAATTTGCTCCAGCCGTCCAAAGACCCCTGGCAATCCCCTTCATAGCTTGGGAGCCGAGAAATCCCAACGCGACCGGCGGGGCTGTGAACCGCGCCGGGCTAGGAGGAATGGAATGAAAAGGAGGTTGATGATCGCCGCTCCGGTAGCCGCGATCGCCTCGCTGGTATTGCCAGGCGCCGCCTTCGGCGCCGAAGCGCCGGCGATCCTGGAAACCCCGGAGGCCAGCATCAATGCGATGTGGGTGATCGTCGCCGCCTGTCTGGTGATGTTCATGCAGGCCGGGTTCCTGCTCTTGGAGGTCGGGTTCTCCCGCGCCAAGAACGCAGGGGCAGGCGTGGCCAAGGTGTTAGTGAACTTCTCGATCGCCTCGCTCTGTTACTGGGCGTGCGGCTTCGCGCTGGCGTTCGGGGGGCTCGGTGAGATCGCCGGGACCCACGGGTTCTTCCTCGACGTCGGCTCTTCGGTCGAAGAGGCCGGGGCGAGCATCCCCTTCGTCGAAACGTATTCGATCAGCCCCGCCGCGTTCATGTTCTTCCAGTTCGTGTTCTGCGCGGTCTCGCTGGCGATCGTCTGGGGCGCGACCCTGGAGCGGATCAAGTTCGGCGCCTACGTCATCTACGCGATCATCTTCAGCGCCGTTCTGTACCCGATCCTCAGCCACTGGATCTTCGGTGGTGGCTGGCTGCAGGTGAACGTCGGCATGCAGGACTTCGCCGGCTCCACGGTGGTCCACCTGATCGGCGCGACCGGCGCCTTCGCGGCGCTGCTGCTGCTCGGCCCGCGGATCGGCAAGTACACGAAAGACGGCAAGCCGCGGGCGATCCCGGGGCACTCGATGCCGCTGGTCGGCCTCGGGGTCCTGATCCTCTGGCTCGGCTGGTTCGGGTTCAACCCGGGCTCCACGCTCGGGGCGATCGGCGGCCGCTTCGCCGAAGTCGTCGTCGTCACCAACCTGGCCGCCGCCGCCGGCGTCGTCGCCGCGGTCGCGATCATGTTCCTGAAGACGAAAACGATCGACATCGGCATGGCCGGCAACGGCGCGATCGCCGGTCTCGTTGCGATCACCGCGCCCTCCGGCTACGTCGAGTACTGGGCCGCCCCGATCATCGGCGCGATCGCCGGCGTGGTCGTCGTCTACGGCGTCCTCGCGATCGAGAAGCTGATCGACGATCCGGTCGGCGCGCTCTCGGCCCACGGCCTAGCCGGGATCTGGGGCACGCTCTCGTGCGGCATCTTCACCTCGCCGCGCCTGGCGGAACTGAACGAAGTCGGCGATCCGGGCCTCTGGTACAGCGGCTCCTTCCACCAGCTCGGCGCCCAGGCGCTGGGTGTCGGCGTCGCCTTCGTCTGTGTGTTCGTCGTCTCCTACGCGATCTTCTTCCTGATCAAGAAGACGATCGGGCTGCGGGTGACGGCGGAGGAAGAGGATGCGGGGCTCGACATCTCAGAGCACGGGATGTACGGATACCCGGAGCAGTTCATCCCCCAGCCCGAGTACTCCACCGGTGCGCAGCTCGGCGGCACCTCGACGGCCCCGGCGGCCCCGAGGCCGGCGGTCAGCACCCCGATGGCCAACGAGTCCTAGGAGGCGTGAGCGCATGAAAAAGATAGAGGCGTACATCCGCCACGAGGCGTTCGAGCCGATCCGGACCGAGTTGCTCGACAAGGGGTTCCCGTCCCTGTCGATCCTCGAGGCCAAGGGCTCTGGCCGCCAGAAGGGCATCGTCGAGCGGTACCGCGGCTCGACCCTGACCGTCAACGTCCGGCCGAAGATCAAGCTGGAGGTCGTGGTCGAGGACAAAGACAAGGACATCGTCGTCGAGGCCATCCTGCGGCACGCCCGCACGGGCGAGGTCGGCGACGGCAAGATCTTCGTGCTGCCGGTGGAGGAGGCGATCCGCATCCGCACCGGGGAGGACGGCCAGTCCGTGCTCCAACTGCACGAGGAGTCGGAGCTCCCCACTTAGTACTCCGGCTTTCCCCCAGAACAAGAGCCAGCGGGGCGGCCTCCGGGCCGCCCCGTTTTTTGGTTGTTGGTGGGGGCGGGTGTGGGTACCCCCTCGCCAAAGACCGTCGCGCAGCTGGTCGGACTTCTGCTGCCGCCGTGACTTCTTGAGCCTTTGTCGAGGGGGTACCCACACCCGCCTAAGACACGCAATAAAGGGCGGCCCTCCTTGAGATGCAGTTGGAGTTCCGTGGTTCCTTTGTCCGCTATTGGAGGACAATGGAACCACGGAACTCATCGTCTTGCGCAGCTCGATGCTGGGACGTGCCGGTGGGGGTCCCTGGGTACTTGGCATGGAGCCGCGCCTGTCCCGCTTGAGGCGGTAGCCATCTTCGATTCGCGCGGCGGAGGTGCTCCCAGGGACCCCCACCGGCACGTCCCCCGCTCACCCGGCTAGCCTCGCCGTATGCCCGATCAGCGGATTTCGCTCTCCGAGGCCGCGCGGCGGTCGGGGGTGCCCTCGCGGACGCTGAAACGGTGGGCGGAGGAAAAGATCGTGCCGGTGCGGAAAGGGCGTTGGACCGCGGCGGCGGCGGCCCAGGCCCGGGTGGTGTCGCGGATGCGGGAGCGGGGGTACTCGCTGGAGGATCTGAAGAGCGCCGGCAAGGAGGGGCGGCTTGCTTTCGGGTTCACCGAGGAGCTTTTTTCCGGCTCGCAGGAGACCTACTCGATCGAGGAGGCGGCGGCGGAGACCGGGCTGGAGCCGGAACTGGTCGAGCGGATCCTCGTCATCCTCGGCACCCCGCTCGGCCAGCGCGAGCTGAACAAGGACGACCTCGCAGCGCTGCGGCACTGTTCCCGCGTCCTCGCCGCTGGCTTCCCGCTCGTCGCCTTCCTCCAGCTGGTGCGGGTCTACGCGCAGTCGATGCGGCGGATCGCCGACGCCGAGGTCCGCCTCTTCCACCTCTACGTCCACGAGCCGATGATCCGCGACGCGGTGCCGGAGCTGGAAATGGCGGAGGAGATGGGGGAGCTCGCCGCCGACATCCTGCCGCTGGCGGCGCCGCTGACCGAATACCTGCACGAGCGCTATCTGCGCTTCTTCGTCGAACAGGACGTGGTCGGCCACATGGAGGCCGGCGCCTCGATGGACACCGCCGAAATCGCCCTCGGCCACGTCAACGTCACCCTCTGCTTCATCGACCTCACCGGCTTCACCCGCTACACGGAGGAGGAGGGGGACATCGAGGCGCTCGACGTGGTCGAGAACTTCGTCGCCACCGTCGAAGCGACGATGCCGCGCGAGGCGACGATCGTGAAGACGATCGGCGACGAGGTGATGGTCGTTTCTCCCGATCCTTCCTCCCTGACCGAGTGGGCGGTCGAGTTCCTCGCTCGCTTCCCGCAGCGGCCGCAGCCGCGGGTCGGGATCCACTACGGCGATGCCGTTTACCGCGACGGCGATTACTTCGGCAGCCAGGTCAACCTCGTCCACCGGGTCGTCAACCGGGCCCTGGCCGGAGAGGTTCTGGTCACCGACGCGGTCTGCGGCGCGATCGCCGCCAGCGAGCGCCTCGAGTTCGAGCCGATCGGCGAGGTCAGCCTGAAGGGGTTCCCGACCCCGACCGCGCTCTTCGTCGTCCGCGGGGCATGAGCGCCGACGAGCTCCTGGCGCGGGTCGAGGCGGGCGGCCTCCTCGCCGGGCCGGAACCGGTCCTGGTGATGCTCTCCGGCGGCCGGGACTCGGTCTGCCTGCTCGACCTGGCGGTGCGGGCCCGAGGGGCGGAGACGGTCAGCGCCCTGCACGTCAACTACGGGCTGCGGGACGAGGCCGACGCGGACGAGGCGCACTGCGCGCGGCTCTGCGAGCAGCTCGGGGTGGCGCTGGAGGCCGTGCGCGCCGAGCGAGGGGAGGACGGCGGCAACCTCCAGGCCTGGGCGCGCGAACAGCGCTACGCGGCGGCTGGCCGGCTGGCGGAGGAGCGGGGCGCGGCGATCGCCGCCGGCCACACCGCCGACGATCAGGTCGAGACGATCCTCTACCGGCTCGCCTCGTCGCCCAGCCGGCGGGCGCTGTTGGGGATGCGGGCCCGCGAGGGTCGGCTGGTCCGCCCGCTGCTCGGCGCCACCCGCGCCGAGACCACCGCCTATTGCGAGGAGCGCGGCCTCGCCTGGCGCGACGACGCCTCCAACGAGGAGGGCGAGTACAAGCGCAGCCTGATCCGGCGGGAGCTCGTTCCGGCCCTGGAGCGGGCCCACCCGGCCGCGAAGGAGAACGTGCTGCGGACGGCGGCGCTGCTCCGCGAGGAGGCGGAGCTGCTCGACTCCCTCGTCGATGCCGAGCTGCCGCCGGGGGAGGTGACGATCTCCCAGCAGCGCTTCGCCGGGCTGCACCCGGCGCTGCGGCGCCTCGTCCTGCAGCGGCTCGCCGACGAGGCCGCCGGCCGTCCCGTCGCCGGGGCCGCCCGCTTCGCCGGGCAGGTTGCGACGCTCACCCGCGGCGGCTCGACGCTGGACCTCGGCAGCGGCGTCCGCGCCGTCCTCGAAGGCGGAACCCTTCGCGCCGAATGCCGACGGGACGAAAACCGCCCTACCTAACCGCTTTTCGTCCCGTCGGCGATGTGGTCCCCATATATCTAGACTGCGCGCCGTGTCGGACCCCGCGATCGGCGAGACCCTCGTCGCCAGAGACGACCTGCAACGGCGCATCGCCGAGCTGGGCGAGGAGATCAGCCGCGACTACGAGGGCCGCGAGCTGGTCCTGGTCGGGGTGCTGAAGGGGGCGGTCCTCTTCCTCGCCGACCTGATGCGCCACCTCGACGTCCCCTGCGAGATCGATTTCATGGCCGTCTCCAGCTACGGGTCGCTGACCGACTCCTCCGGGGTCGTCCGCATCCTCAAGGACCTCGACTCCCCGATCAAGGACCGCGACGTCCTCATCGTCGAGGACATCGTCGATTCCGGCCTCACCCTGCACTACCTGATGCGCAACCTCAACGCCCGCGAACCGGCCTCGCTGCAGGCCTGCGCGCTGCTGACCAAGCCGGATCGCCTGCGCACCGAGCTGACGCCGCCGCGCTACGTCGGCTTCGAGATCCCCAACCGCTTCGCGATCGGCTACGGCCTCGACCACGCGCAGAAGTACCGAAACCTAGATTTCGTCGCCGCCCTCGCCGAGTAACGCGGAAATTCCGCCCTGGTACGCTGATTCTCACTCTTGAGGCGTTTCTTCAAAAGCGCGGCTTTTCCGATCCTGCTGGTCGTGATTCTGGCGTTCATCGCCCAGAAAATGATCAGCAACGGCGACAGCACGGAGTCGCCCGCCTACAACGAACTGATCAAGCCAGTCTCGGGCCTGATCGCCAAGGGCCAGATCGAAGAAGCCGACGTCAACACGAAGGACAACACCCTCGACGTCAAGCGCACCAACGGCGAAAGCTTCTCCACCGGCTATCCGCCCGACGGCGAAAAGCAGCTGGTCAACCTCCTTCGCGACAACGACGTCAAGACCGACGTCCACGGCTCCGGCAGCTCCGGGCTGCTCTCGCTGCTGACCCTGGTCCTGCCCTTCGTCCTCTTCTTCGGCTTCTGGATCTTCCTGATGAACCAGATGCAGGGCGGCGGCAGCCGGGTGATGAACTTCGGCAAATCGAAAGCCAAGCGGATGTCCGTCGACGCGCCGAAAATCACCTTCCGCGACGTCGCCGGCGTTGACGAGGCGGTGCAGGAGCTCGAGGAGATCAAAGAATTCCTCGAGAACCCGAAGAAATTCCAGGCCCTCGGCGCCCGCATCCCCAAGGGAGTCCTTCTATATGGGCCGCCCGGCACCGGCAAGACCCTGCTCGCCCGAGCGGTCGCCGGAGAGGCGGGCGTCCCGTTCTTCTCGATCTCCGGCTCGGACTTCGTCGAGATGTTCGTCGGCGTCGGCGCCAGCCGCGTCCGCGACCTCTTCGAGCAGGCTAAACAGAACTCGCCCTGCATCATCTTCATGGACGAGATCGACGCCGTCGGCCGCCACCGCGGTGCCGGCCTGGGCGGCGGTCACGATGAGCGCGAGCAGACCCTGAACCAGCTTCTGGTCGAGATGGACGGCTTCGAGATGAAGGACAACATCATCTTGATCGCCGCCACCAACCGGCCCGACATCCTCGATCCGGCGCTGCTGCGGCCGGGCCGCTTCGACCGCCAGGTCGTCGTCGACCGCCCCGACCGCAAGGGCCGCAAAAAGATCCTCGAGGTCCACACCCGCGGCAAGCCGCTCGGTCGCGAGATCGACCTCGACACGCTCGCCGGCCAGACCCCCGGCTTCACCGGCGCCGACCTCGCCAACCTGATCAACGAGGCGGCCCTGCTGACCGCCCGCTCGGGCAGCCGCGAGATCACGATGAAAGAGCTCGAGGAGGGGATCATGCGCGTGATCGCCGGCCCCGAGAAGAAGACCCGGGTGATGAGCGAGAAAGAGCGCCTCGTCACCGCCTACCACGAGGTCGGCCACGCGATCGTCGGGCAGCTGCTCGAGAACACCGATCCCGTCCACAAGATCTCGATCATCAGCCGCGGCCAGGCGCTCGGCTACACGATCAGCCTCCCGACCGAGGACAAGTTCCTCACCACGCGCGCGGAGCTGACCGACACGATGGCGATGACCCTGGGCGGCCGCGCCGCCGAGGAGATCGTCTTCGGCGAGATCACCACCGGGGCGTCGAACGACCTCGAAAAGGTGACGGCGACTGCGAAGCAGATGGTGATGCGGTTCGGGATGTCCGAGCGCCTCGGCCCCCGCGTCTTCGGCCACGATCGCGGCCAGCCCTTCCTCGGTCGCGAGTTCAACTCCGAGCCCGACTACTCCGACGAGATCGCCCGCGAGATCGACGACGAGATCCGTCGCATCGTCGAGAGTGCCCACCAGAGCGCGAAGAACCTGTTGAACGAGCGCCGCGACGACCTCGAGCGGGTCTCGAAGCTGCTGCTCGAGCGGGAGACGATCGACGCCAAGGAGTTTGTCGCCCTGCTCGAAGGCAAATCGCCGGAGGAGGTCTTCGTCGACGAGGAGGAGCCCCCGTCGGCGCCGGCCGAGCCCGCGCCCGAGCCGGAAAAGGCCGCCCGCGAGGGCAGCCGGCCTATGCCTCGCCCGAAGCCGGGATTCGCCGGCGGCGACGCGTCCTAGCTCCAGGGCTCTCCATGACCAAGTTGATGGGGGTCGTCAACGTGACCCCCGACTCGTTCTCCGACGGCGGGCTCTACCTCGACCCGGAGGCGGCGGTCGCGCACGGTCGCGAGCTGGCGGCGGCCGGGGCGGAGATCCTCGACATCGGTGGCGAATCGACCCGGCCGGGTGCCGAGCCGGTCGCGGCCGAGGAGGAGATGGAGCGGGTCGTCCCGGTCATCGAGGGCTTGCGGCGGCTCGACTGCGAGATCTCGGTCGACACCTCGAAGGCCGCCGTCGCGGCCGCCGCCCTCGACGCCGGCGCGACGATCGTCAACGACGTCACCGCTCTCCGCGGCGACCCCGGGATGGCGCCGCTCTGCGCCGACCGGGGCGCCACCGTCGTCCTCATGCACATGCTCGGCGAGCCGCGGACGATGCAGGAGGGCCCCCGCTACGGCGACGTCGTCGCCGAGGTGAGGGCGTTCCTCGCCGAGCGCCTGGCGGCGGCTGTCGCGGCCGGCATCGCCGAGGAGCGGGTCTGGCTCGACCCCGGGATCGGCTTCGGCAAGACCGCCGCCCACAACATGGAGCTGCTGCGCCGGCTTGGCGAGTTGCGGGGGCTCGGGCGGCCGCTGGTGATCGGCACCTCGCGCAAGAGCTTCATCGGCAAGCTCGACGGCTCCGCTGCGGGCGAGCGCCTGGGCGGCACGATCGCCTCCTCGGTCCTCGCCGCCGCCGAGGGGGCCGAGGTCCTGCGCGTCCACGACGTCGCCGAGATGCGCCAGGCGCTGACCGTGGCCGCGGCGATACTCGGCTAAGCCTGGGTCACCGGCTCCAGCTTCGCGATCGCCGCCGGCAGCATCTGGCCCTCTTCGGCAAACCAGTGAGCTGCTCCGGCGGAAATCGGCGCTCCGTTGGCGGCGAGGTCGCTCAGTGCGATCACGTCTTCGATCGCCGAGCGTCCGTTCTTGTTGAGACCGCAAACGGCGGAGACCTGCTCGATCAGCCTGGAGGTGGGAGCGTTCTCGTCGACGCCGGGATTCTCGACGGCCACCTGTCGTAGCGCCCGTTCGACTTCGCCACCGACGGTGACCACCTCCTTGCGCTCGTCCGCGACCGCGCGAGGAGCAACGACAGGTGGGGGAGCCTCCGCTTTGGCCGCCTTTTTGGCCGCCACCAACTTCGGATCTGCCGCTTCTTTTGCGCTCACCGCGGCGGTTTTGTCTTCCGTGATCTCCGCGAATCCGCCGAGGCCGAACGGCAGCGTCGCGCCGTATTTGCCAAGGCCCACGCGCTGGGTGATCAGACCTGCGAGAAACCCGGCGAGGAGGGCGATGCCGAGCCGAAACAGAATGACGCCGACATCGTTATCGAGAGCTCGGCCGAGAATCGATTCGTCCGGCTCGTTGGCCTTCTGCTGGCGTTCGACAAGCTTTTCGTGGGAGGCCTTCTTTTTCCCGGCCTCATGTCCGGTGACGGTGGTCCTCTTCGCGATGACGTCGCCAGGCCTCGAACCGGTGGCCTTGCCGGGGATAGGTTGCAGCAGCAGCGCCGCCGCGGCGGCCGCGAACACCAAGACGGCGACGGTCCCCGCGATCAGGTCCATGCGGCTGCGCCTGCTCAGGCCCCGCCACCAAAGGTGGGTTCTGCCTGGCGAAGCTCCCTTCCTGAAGCGACCCGCCAAAAAGGCTAAGAGCAGCACCGCCAGCAGGGCGATGGCACCGAAGATGAGGGTCGTCTCGCGCGACCAGTCGAGGAGCAGGGCTAGGGCGAGCCACGCGCCTCCGACGATGACCGCAACAAGCAGGCTTCCAAGGCGCATCGGATTCATGTCCGCCTCCCACAGCGACCGAGTTTGGAGTTCCAGAGTGAGCGAAAGGACCCTAATCACTTAGGAGAAGACATTGCAAAAACAAGCCGGTACTGCCAATCCCGCTCGCGACCGGCCCGGAGGACGGAAGCCAGTAGGTTCCAGGGCATGGAGAGCCACGACAACGGGATCGAGTCGAGCGCGGAAATCGAGCTGCGCGGGCTCTCGATCTACACCCATCACGGGGTCTCGGACGCCGAGCAGGAGGTCGGGCAGCGGCTCGAGTTCGACATCTCCTTCGACGTCCCCGACTGCGACGCGGTGCTGACCGACCGGCTCGAGGACACCGTCGACTACGGGCAGGTCTGCGACATCGTCACCCTCGCCGCCACCGAGCGCAGCTACAAGACGCTGGAGCGCCTGGCGCAGGTGGTGGGGGAGCGGCTGATGGAGCGCTACGGCTGCGAGTCGGTCCGCGTCCGCGCCGCCAAGCCCGAGCCGCCGCTGCCGCTGGCGATCCAGGAGGTCGCCGTCGAGGTGACGCAGGAACGCGCGGTCGCAGAAGACGACGATTCCGAGGACTAGTCGGTGGCCCGGGAGAAGCGAGCCGGGTACCTCGGCCTCGGCTCCAACGTCGGCGACCCCGCCGCCCACCTGCGGGCGGCGATCGATCTGCTCGAAGCCGAGGGGGTCGAGGTCGAGGCCGTCTCCTCTGCCTACGTGACCGAGCCGGTCGGGGAGGTCCTCGACCAGCCCGACTTCCTCAACGCCGCCGTCCGCATCCGCACCGAGCTAGGGCCCGAGGAGCTGCTCGACGCCTGCAAGCGGGTCGAGGCCGAGCGCGGCCGCTCCTTCGAGGCCCCGCGTCACAGCCCCCGGCCGCTGGACGTCGACCTGCTCCTCCTCGGCGACCTGCAGCTCAGCACCGACCGCCTCACCCTGCCGCACCGCGAGGTCACGACCCGCCGTTTCGTCCTCGTGCCGCTGCTCGAGCTCGACCCCGAGCTGACGCTCCCCGACGGGACGCGCCTCGCCGAGGCCCTAGAGGCTCTTGGCCCGGGACAGCGGGTCGAGCCACTCGGCGGGTAGCACCGGCGGCATCTTCCCCGGGTAGTCCGGGACGAATCGCCTTGCGAGGTCGGCGGCGGGCCGGTTCTCGATCAGCGGCCGCAGGTCGTCGAGGGTCATCGCCAGGCCGATGCTGGGGGCGATCTGGAAGTCGGCCGCGTTCGGGCGCTCGCCGTTGACGACGCCGCTCTCGACCAGGGCGTCGACCTTGTCGAGCAGGGCCGGCAGCTTCTCCAGCGCGCGGCGGGCGTTCTCGTCGCTGGCTTCGTTGAAGCGGGCGGAGAGGGCGACGATCGGGGCCGCGGTCTTAACCGCCAGCCCGATCGGCATCCCGATCCGGGCCCCCTCGGAGTAGCTGCGCAGGGGGGAGTGGTCCTTCTTCATCCCCCACCAGAGGACCTGGCGGATGGGGTGCTGCAGCTCCTCGTCGCCGAAGCGCTCGGCCTCCTCGACCGCGGCCCGCTGGGCGGGGTCGGCGGGGAGCAGCGGCGGCTCGGGCCGCAGCTGGTCGAGTTTGCGGGCGATCGGCCGCGACCCCTGCACCTTCTCGCCGTCGACCTTCAAGGCCGGCACGGTGACGCCGGGGAAGCCGGCGGCGCGCAGGACTCCCTTGGAGATCACCGGCAGCAGGTCGGTGCGCTTGTAGTCGATGCCCTTGTGCTTGAGCATCAGTTCGACGGCGATGCTCGGGTGCGAGGCTGGGATGACGAATAGGCGGGCTTTCATCGGGCGATCCTAAGCGCAATCGCCTCCGTTTGGCTACCCAGCCAGTCGGCGCCCGCGATAATCCCGCCATGCTCCTCGCGGCCGACGTCGGCAACACGCAGATTCACCTCGGCGCCTTCGAGGGCGAGCGCCTGGTCGAGCACTGGCGCTTCCAGACCCGATCGGGGGCGACCGGGGACGAGCTGGCCGAGCGGATCGCCGGCCTCTTCTCGCTCTCGAAGATGTCCTTCGACGAGATCGACGCCGTCTGCGTCTCCTCCGTGGTGCCGCCGCTCGGCAGCCAGTTCGAGGAGCTGGCGGAGCGCTACCTCGAGGCCGGCTGCCTGACGATCGGCCCCGGCGTCAAGACGGGGATGCCGATCCGGATCGAGAACCCGCTCGAGGTCGGCGCCGACCGGCTCGTCAACGCGATCGCCGGCTACGACCGCTTCGGCGAGGCCTGCGTCGTCGTCGACTTCGGCACCGGGATCAACATCGACGCGGTCTCCGCCGAGGGCGAGTACCTCGGCGGCGCGATCGGCCCCGGCCTCGCGACCTCGCTCAGCGCCCTGATCGAACGCGCCGCCCGCATCACCCGCCTCGACCTCGACCAGCCCTCCGAGGCGATCGGCCGCTCGACCCGGGCGGCGATCCAGTCGGGGTTCGTCTACGGCTTTGCCGGCCTGATCGACGGCATCGTCCGCCGCATGGAAGACGAGCTGCCCAACCCGCGGCTGCTCGCCACCGGTGGCTACGCCGCGACCGTCGTCCCCTTCACCGAGACGATCGACGAGGTCGACGATCTGCTGACCTTGAAGGGACTGCGGCTGATCCATGAGCGCAACCGATGACAAGCAAGCCCCCCAGCCGGCGCTGACCGAGCCCTTCGAGATCGGCGGCGTGCCGATCTCCAACCGTGTCCTGCTGGCGCCGCTGGCCGGGATCGGCAACTGGTTCGTCCGCCTCCAGGCCAAACGCCACGGCGCCGGCCTCGCCGTCTCGGAGATGGTCTCCAGCTTCGCCCTGCACTACCGCAACGAGCGCACCCTGCGGGAGCTGATGCGGATCCACCCTGACGAGCACCCGGTCTCGATGCAGCTCTTCGGCCACGACCCCGAGGTGATGCGCTCGGGCGCCGCGATCGCCGCCGAGGCCGGCGCCGACCTGATCGACATCAACATGGGCTGCCCGGTGCCGAAGGTGCGGAAGACCGGCGCCGGCGCCCAGCTCCTGCGCGACCCCGACCTCGCCCTAGGACTGGCTCGCGGCGCCGCCGAGGGCAGCGGCCTGCCGGTGACGGTGAAGCTGCGCTCCGGGATCGAGGCCGGCGACCGCTCCGGCTTCGAGCTGGCGATCCGCCTCGTCGAGGAGGCCGGCGTCGCCGCGATCGCCTTCCATCCCCGCGTCGCCACCAAGGGCCACAAGGGCAAGCCCGATTACGCCCTCGCGCGCGAGCTGGTCGAGCGGGTCGACGTCCCCGTGATCGTCTCCGGCGGCCTCTCCAGCGCCGAGGCCGCCCGGCGCGCTTACGAGGAATCGGGCGCCGACGCGGTGATGATCGCCCGCGGCTCCTTCGGCAACCCCTGGGTCTTCGAGGAATTGACCGGCCGCCGGGCCGAGCCGCCGAGCCGGGAGGAGATGGTCGCCGAGTGGCTCTGGGTCACCGACCGCGCCGAGGAGCACCTGGGCGCGGAGCGGGCGCAGCGCTACCTGCGCAAATTCCACCCCTGGTACGTGGAGCGGCTGGAGGCCCCGACCGAGGTCGCAGATGAGCTTCAGCGCAGCGCCGATCTGGCCCGCGCGCGGGAGCTGATCGCCGGCCTTGGATCGCCTGTCCAGGTCGCCTGAGCAGGCGCACTGGCCGGCCAGCCACCCTCGCTATAATCGCCGGCTCCCTGCCCGGGGTGCCGCCGCTGTTTGGGCGCGCATCAGGGCATTTTTTTAGGTCTAGGGGACCGAAAAAGCTTCCTTTTTCAATTGCAAAGCGAGGATCGCAAGTGCGTCAGGCCGTCATAACCCCCGAGGGGCTGGAAAAACTCAAAGAGGAAATCGAGTTCCTCTCGACGACCAAACGCCGGGAGGTCGCGGCCAGGATCAAGGAGGCGCGCGAATTCGGCGACATCTCCGAGAACGCCGAATACGACGACGCCAAGAACGAACAGGCCCTGCTCGAGGCACGGATCGCCCAGCTGGAGGAGAAGCTGCGCCGCGCCCAGGTGATCGACGAGAAGTCGATCAGCACCGACGAGGTCGCCTTCGGCTCGATCGTCCACGTCAAAGACCAGAAGACCGGCGACTCGCAGAAATTCCAGATCGTCGGCTCGACCGAGGCGAACCCGCTCGAGCACAAGCTCTCGAACGAGTCGCCGATCGGCAAAGCGCTGATCGGGAAAAAGCGCAACGACATCGTCACCGTCGAGGTCCCGCGCGGGCCGAAGAAAAAACTCAAAATCACCAAGATCGAGAAAGCCTGACTCCCGGTAGGCTCGCGCCCCGATGAGCGAGCCCGGCGAACAGGAGCAACAGCAGGATCTCTCGCAGGTCCTCGAGGACCGGCGCGAGAAGCTGGAGCGGATCCGCGAGGCGGGGATCGAGCCGTTCCCGCACGAGTTCTCCGGCCGCGAGGAGATCGCCGAGGTTCGGGCCGCGCACGAGGGGCTGGTGGCGGGGATGGAAACCGATTCGCGCCACCGCGTCGCCGGCAGGATCGTCGCCCGCCGCGGCCACGGCAAGGCCTGTTTCCTCGACGTCCGCGACGGCAGCGGCCAGATCCAGCTGCACGCGCGCAAGGACGTCCTCGGCGACGAGGCCTATGACCTCCTCGTCGACCTTGACCTCGGCGACATCGTCGGCGCCGAGGGGACGGCGATGGCGACCCGCCGCGGGGGGGAGCTTTCGCTGGCGATCGACCACTGGCGCCTGCTGGCGAAGAGCCTGCGGCCGCCGCCCGACAAGTTCCACGGCCTCGAGGATGCCGAGACCCGCTTCCGCCGCCGTGAGCTCGACCTGATCGCCAACGAGGAGAGCCGGCAGGCCTTCCGCACCCGCGCCCAGACGATCTCCGAGATCCGCCGCTGGTTCGACGAGCACGGCTTCGTCGAGGTCGAGACGCCGGTCCTGCAACCGCTCTACGGCGGCGCCCTGGCGCGGCCGTTCACGACCCACCACAACGCGCTCGACCGCGACTTCTACCTGCGGATCGCGACCGAGCTCTACCTCAAGCGCCTCGTCGTCGGCGGCATCGACCGTGTCTATGAGCTCGGCAAGGACTTCCGCAACGAGGGCGTCTCCCACAAGCACAACCCCGAGTTCACGATGCTGGAGTGGTACGAGGCCTACGCCGATTACAAGAAGACCGCGCACGACCTCGAGCGGGTAGTCGCCGAGGTCGCCGAGCGGGTGCTGGGGACGACGAAGGTGCCGCGGGGCGACGTCGAGATCGACTTCGCGCCGCCCTGGCGCCGGATCACCCTGCGGGAGGCGATCCTCGAGCGCTCCGGGATCGACATCGTCGAGCACCCGACCCGGGAGGCGCTGGCGAAGGCGATGGGGACCGAGCCCGACCCGAAAGAGGGTTGGGGCAAGCTCGTCGACGGCCTGCTCTCGAAGGAGGTCGAGCCGGGGCTGATCCAGCCGACCTTCATCCTCGACTACCCGGTCGAGCTTTCGCCCTTCGCCAAGCGCCACCGCTCAGAGGAGGGGCTGGTCGAGCGCTGGGAGGCGTTCGTCGGCGGCGTCGAGATCGCCAACTCCTTCACCGAGCTGAACGACCCCGACGAGCAACGGCGCCGCTTCGAACAGCAGGCCGACGAGGTCGCCCGCGGTGACGAGGAGGCCCAGCCGTTCGACGAGGCCTTCGTCGAGGCGCTCGAACAGGGGATGCCGCCGACCGGCGGCGTCGGCCTCGGGATCGACCGCCTGGTGATGATGTTCACCGGGGCGAAGACGCTGCGAGAAGTGCTGCTCTTCCCGGCAATGCGCACGTAAACGCAACAGGTCCTGCGTGAAATCCCGCTCTTAGCGTGTTCAAGCGCTCAGAAGCCGGACATCCGACCCCGGTAGAGTTAAGGGACAGATGGGCGCCTCCCGATAGGGGAAGAGGGCGTCCGGCGGTACAAACCCGGGTATCCCGGGTTTGTTCAACCAGGAAGAGGTCTTCATTTGTTCGAGCGATTCACTGAGAGGGCTCGCCAGGTCGTCGTCCTAGCGCAGGAGGAGGCCCGGACGCTCAAGCACAACTACATCGGCACCGAGCACATCCTGCTCGGTCTCCTTCGCGAGGAGGAGGGGCTTGCCGCCCGCGTCCTCGAGTCCCTCGACATCACCGTCGAAAGGGTGCGCTCCCAGGTGGTCCGGATCGTCGGCTCCGGCGAGGAGGTCACC
>JBJMKN010000005.1:0-6175 GCA_045805765.1 Solirubrobacterales bacterium | reverse complement strand
GGTCGACGACGGCGTCGCGGGCGACGACCGCGATCGCTACCTGGGGGAGATCCGCACCCACGTCGCCGTTCTCAGCGATCTGATCGACGACCTCTTCGAGCTCTCCCGGATCGAGGCCGGTGACATCTCCTGGACGATGCGCCGGGTCGAGCTCGGTGACCTGATCGGCGACACCGTCGCCGCCTTCCGCACCTCGGCCGAGGAGCGCGGCGTCCACCTCGCCGCCGAGCTGCCCGGGGAGGAGGTGGTGGCGGAGGCCGACGCCGAGAAGGTGCAGCGCGTCCTCTACAACCTGATCCAGAACGCGATCCGCCACACCCCTGCCGACGGCAGCGTCACGGTGCGGGCGAAGGGCGGGCCGAGTGGGGTGGAGGTCGAGGTCGCCGACTCCGGCGAGGGCATCCCGGCGGGCCAGAACGAGCGCGTCTTCGACGCCTTCTACCGCGGCGACTCGGCCCGCGACGGCGACGGCGCCGGCCTCGGCCTGGCGATCTCCCGCGCGATCGTCGAGGCCCACGGCGGCCGCATCTGGCTGGAAGACGGGCACCCCGGCACCCGCGTCCGCTTCACTCTTCCCGCCTAAGCCGCCGCCTCAGGTCAGAGTTGGAGGCTCTTGGTTTGTAGTAGCTCCTCGATCCCGAAGCGGCCGTTCTCGCGGCCGTGGCCGGACTGGCCGTAGCCGCCGAACGGGGCGGCCGGGTTGTAGGCGCCGCCGTTGATCTCGACCTGGCCGGTGCGCAGGCGCCGCGCGACCGCGATCGCGCGCTCCTGGTCGCCCGCCCAGACGCCGCCCGCGAGGCCGTAGTCGGTCGCGTTGGCGATCCGCACCGCATCCTCCTCGCCGTCGTAGGGCTGGATCGCCAGCACCGGGCCGAAGATCTCCTCGCGCCCGATCGTCATCTCCGGCGTCACCTCGGAGAACACGGTGGGGCGGACGAAGTAGCCGCGCTCGAGAGCCTCCGGGGCCTCGGCGCCGCCGGTGATCAGCCGTGCGCCCTCCTCGATCCCCTTCTCGATGTAGCCGCGGACGCGCTCGCGCTGGACCTCGGAGACGAGCGGGCCGAGGCGGGTAGAGGACTCGAACGGGTCGCCGGGGGTGAAACTCTCCGCCGTCGTCCTCGCCAGCTCCTCGGCCTCGGCGAGCCGCTGGCGCGGGACCAGCATCCGGGTCAGGGCGCTGCAGGTCTGGCCGCTGTTGAGGAAGCACTTGGCGACGCCGTCGGGCACCGCCCGCTCGAGGTCGGCGTCGTCGAGGATCACGTTCGGCGACTTGCCGCCGAGCTCCATCGCCACCGGCTTCACGGTCGCCGAAGCGAGCTCGGAGACGCGGCGGCCGGCGCGGGTCGAGCCGGTGAAGGAGACCATGTCGACGCCGGGGTGGGCGGCGATCGCCTCGCCGATCACCGGGCCGACGCCGGTGACGAGGTTGAAGACGCCGGCGGGGAGGCCGGCGGCCTCGACCACCTCGGCGAGCAGGAAGGCGTTCAGCGGCGTCACCTCGCTCGGCTTCAAGACGACGGTGCAGCCAGCGGCGAGGGCGGGGGCGACCTTGGCGGCGATCTGGTTCAGGGGGTAGTTCCAGGGCGTGATCGCGCCGAGCACGCCGACCGGCTCGCGCAGCACCCGCGAGTTGCCGATCTCCTCTTCCCAGGCGACTTCCTCCATCAGCTTCGGCATCGAGGCGAACTGCGAGGTGGGGAGGCCAACCTGGATGATCCCGCTCAGCTTCAGCGGCATCCCCAGCTCCTGGGTGATCGTCGCGGCGATCTCCTCGGCGCGGCTCTGGAGTCCTTCGGCGATCGCGGTAATGAAGCGGGCGCGCTCCTCGCGCGGGGTCTGCGCCCAGCCGTCGAAGGCGTCGCGGGCGGCGGCGACGGCGCGGTCGACGTCGACGGGCGAGCAGCCCGGAATCGTCCCCATCACTTCCTCGGTGGTCGGGTTCACGACCTCGATCGGGTCGGCGCCGCTCGGCTCGACCCACTCACCGCCGATGAAGATCCTGTCCTTCGTCTGAACCTCAGCCGCCGTCGCCATCGCATCTCCTCCTGATCGTCTTCCAGAGTGAAACGTAGCGGCCCCCTTCAATCAAGCAAGTCTCAGTGACAGATGTCTTCATGCCGTAAAAACGACCGGATATGGAAAAGGCAACTCCCGGACACCTGCTCCGAGAGGCGCGGCTACGGCATGGCCTCACGGAGAAATGGGAGACAGGTATCGACATCACGCTCAATCAGGGCGACCTGAAGTTGAGTGCTGAGCACCGCGTTCGGAGAGGGTTGGCGTTCGCGGATCTGGTTCGTTGCAATCGACCTGGGGGCAGCGGGGATCTGGGGCGGTCTGTGCAAATTGGCCCTCTGCTTACAGCTCTGGATGGAAACCAGGTCGACTTCGTCGTCATCGGCAGCATTGCGGGACTGGCTCACGGGTCGGCGTATCCCACTTATGACCTCGATGTCGCCTACGCGAGGGGATCGGAGAACCTGAACAACTTAGTGGCGGCGATCGAAGAGATCGGTTTTCAAATGTGCCGTGAAGATCTGGTGGCGCAGGACGCTCTCTCACTTGACACCCAATTCGGGACCCTCAACGTCATCGGGCGAGTTCCTGGAATTGATTCGTACGAGCAATTGCAGCGGGACTCAATTAGCGAGTTGCTCGGAGGGGTTGTCGTCGATGTGGCTTCCCTCAATCACCTCATCGCGATGAAGCGTGCGGCGGGTCGGAGGAAAGACAGGTTGATGGTCATGGAGTACGTGGAGCTCGCCGACGAGATCCGGCGGCGGGAGATGGGAGGCTAAACAGCCGTCGTCAGCGCGTCGGCCTCTGCTTCCGCGCCCGGCCCCGGTACCTGCTTCGCGTCCCTCGCCGTCAGCACCTTGCCGCAGCTCTGGCAGATGCCGCGCTCGCTGACGGTGCCGCCGCACTCCTTGTGGACGATCAGGCGGCGCGGGCCGCCGGGGTCGGGGGAGTAGCGGTCGCCCCAGTTGAGGAGGGCGATCAGAGCGGGCCAAAGGTCGAGGCCCTTCTGGGTCAGGAAGTACTCGTAGCGGGGCGGGCTTTCCTGGTAGGCGCGGCGCTCGAGGATCTCCTCGTCGACCAGCCGCTGCAGCCGGGCCGAGAGGACGTTGCGGGCGATCCCCAGGGACTCCTGCATCTCGCCGAAGCGGCGGTTGCCGTGCATCACCGAACGCACGATCAGCAGCGACCAGCGCTCGCCGATCACCTCCAGCGCCTTGGCAACCGAGCAGTCGAGGGCGGGGTAGTCGCGACGCAGCACGTGTGAATCTTCGCACACTAGGTTGCATGAAGCAACTGACCGCGGTAGGCTGCCGCCATCCAGAGTTGCTTCATGCAACCTAGTCCGATTGGAGGCTCCCAGATGAGGCTGATCAGGCACAGGAACCACCGGCGCCCGAAGGGCCCGCGGATCGCGATCAGCGAGGCGGAGATCAGCGCCGACCTGCACTACCCGGCAACCGCGCGGCGAGCGCAGCGAACGGCTGACGTTCAGAGGCTCTCGGTCAGGTGAGCGAAAACGGCGTAGTCCTGGCGCCCGAAGGCACCGCGGCGGACGTCGCGGAAGCGTTCGCGGCATCTGACCCCGATAACTCCCGCTCCCGCACCCTCGTCTGGCAGGACCCGGTGCCGACGGCGGCGGCAGGGTCGACCATGACCGGGATGGAGTACATGACCGCGGTCGTCACCGGCCAGATGCCGCCGCCGCCGATCGCGGTGACGATGCGGCTGCGGCCGGTCGAGCTGGAGGAGGGGAGGGTGGTCTTCGAGGGGGAGCCCGGCGAGGAGCACTACAACCCGATCGGCGTCGTCCACGGCGGCTACGCCGCGACCCTGCTCGACTCGGCGCTGGGCTGCGCCGTCCACACCACGCTCCCGGCCGGCGTCGGCTACACCTCGCTCGGGCTGGAGGCGAAGTTCGTGCGCCCGATCACCCGCGACACCGGCCGCGTCCTCTGCGAGGCGAGCGTCCTCTACCGCGGCCGCAAACAGGCGACCTCGGAGGCGACCCTGACCGCCGCGGACACCGGCAAGCTGCTCGCCCACGGCGTCGCAACCTGCATGATCCTCGGCGGCGAGGCCTAGGAGGCGCTGTGGCGGGCGAACTCGATCAGGAGCCGGGCGCCGAAGCCGTTGGCCTCGTTGCCGACGTACTCCCGGCCGAGGTCCCAGGCGCTGCCGGCGATGTCGAGGTGCGCCCAGGGCGTCTCGCCGACGAACTCCTCGAGGAAGGATGCGGCGGTGATCGTCCCCGCCTTGCGCTTCTTGCCGAGGTTGGAGAGGTCGGCGACCGTCCCCTTCATCAGCTCCTTGTACTCGGGATGGAGCGGCAGCCGCCAAACCAGCTCGCCGGAGACTTCGCCGGTTTCGATGACCTCGGCAGCGAGCCTGTCGTCATTGGAGACGAGGCCGGCGTAGGTCGAGCCGAGAGCGATCTCGACCGCTCCGGTCAGGGTGGCGATGTCGACGATCCGCTCGGCCCCGAGCTCGACCGCGTAGGCGAGGGCGTCGGCGAGGATCAGCCGCCCCTCGGCGTCGGTGTTGTTGACCTCGACCGTCTTGCCGTTGTACTGGGTGATGATGTCGCCGGGCTTGATCGCGGTCCCGGAGGGCATGTTCTCGGTGGCGGGGACGAGGGCGATCAGCTCGAGCGGCAGGCCCAGCTCGGCGATCGCCGCGGTCGCCTCGAGTACCGCCGCGCCGCCGGACATGTCCATCTTCATCTCCTGCATCCCGGCACCGGGCTTGAGCGAGATGCCGCCGGTGTCGAAGGTGACTCCCTTGCCGACGTAGGCGAGGGTGGGGCCGGAGCCGCCGCCGCTGTAGCGGAGGACGATCAGCTTCGGCTCCTCGGCGCTCCCTTGGCCCACCGCGATCAGGCCGCCCATGCCTTTTGCTTCCAGCTCGGGGCGGCCGAAAACCTCGACGGTGAGCGCTTCAGAGGCAGCGGCGATCGCTTCGGCCCGTTCGGCGAGGAAGGTGGGGGTGGCGAAGTTGGCGGGGGTCAGCTGCAGGTCGCGGGCCCGATTCTGGGCTTCGGCGGTGATGCGGGCCCACTCGACGGTTTTGGCGAACTCGGCCGGTCCGGGCAGCACCAGCGACTCCAGTCGCGGCGAGTCGTCGCGGTCGCCGGACTTGAAGCGGTCGAAGCGGTAGGCGGCGAGGACCGTGCCGGTGACAAGCGCATCTGCGGCGAGCACGGAGTCGATGCCGCTCGGGTACGCCCAGGCGATCGACTTCGCCTCCAGCCGCACCGCCTCCTTGGCCGCGACAGCAGCGGCGACGCGCAGCGTCTCGAGGTCGAGCTCGTCGCTCTCGCCCAGCCCGACGACCAGCACCGGCGGGAAGCCGTCGGGTCGCAGCAGGGAGAGCTTCTTGAAGGCGCTCCTGGCGTTGTCGGCCCCGGCGGCGCCTGCGATCTCGGGTGGCAGTTCGCCGCCCTCGACCAGCCCCACGGCGAGGAGATCGGCCCGGGTGTCAACCAGTTCGACCTGCTTCAGCTCGACCTTCATCGGCCGCGAGTCTACGCCCTGTCGGTATCGTCATCCGCTGGACCTGGCGGACAGGGGCCAGGTCGGCGAACTTCGGAAAGGAAAGGCAGTAGATGCCCAGCTCAGTGATTCTTGGAACCGCGCGCACCCCCTTCGGAAAGATGGGCGGCGGTCTCTCCTCCCTCGACGCCACCGATCTCGGTGGCACCGTGATCGAGGCCGCTCTGGACCGCTCCGGCGTCGCTCCGGAGCAGGTCGAGCAGGTCGTCTTCGGCCAGGTCCTCCAGGCCGGCCAGGGCCAGATCCCCTCGCGCCAGGCCCAGATCAAGGGCGGGATCCCGAAGGAGGTCCCCTCGGAGACGATCAACAAGGTCTGCGCCTCGGGCATGCGCTCGATCGGCATCGCCGATCAGGCCGTCCGGGCCGGCGACCTCGAGATCGGCGTCACCGGCGGGATGGAGTCGATGAGCCAGGCCCCATACCTGCTTCCCGGGGCCCGCTTCGGCTTCCGCATGGGCGACGTCACCGCGATCGACGCGATGACCCACGACGGGCTCACCAACCCCTTCACCGAGAAGCAGATGATCAACGAGGCCAGCGAGGTCTCGAACGAGCTCGAGATCACGCGGGCCGACATGGACCGCTTCGCCGAGCGCTCCCACCAGCTC
>JBJMKN010000004.1:0-36677 GCA_045805765.1 Solirubrobacterales bacterium | reverse complement strand
CGCGGGGACCCCCTCCAGGCACATCTCGCTATGGCTCGATGTTGAGTGCCTGGAGGAGGTCCCCCCGACCCCTCCGCGACGCGCTCGGTTGATTCCTAAGATGTGGAGATGCTCTCCGAGCGCCAAGAGTTGATTCTTCGCCTTGTGGTCGAGGGGTACCTCGAGTGCGGCCGCCCGGTGCCCTCGAAGGAGGTTGCCGAGCGGCCTGGGGTCGAGTGGGGGTCTTCGACTGTGCGCGCCGAGCTGGCGGCGCTTGAGGCGGCTGGATACCTGACCCACCCGCATACCTCCGCCGGACGCGTCCCCACCGACACCGGTTACCGCCGCTACGTCGACTCGATGCTGGCGAGCGGGCGCGTCCCCGCCGGGCCCGGCCCCGAGCTGGAGCTTTCGCAGCTGCGGCGCGAGGTCGACGAGGCGATGCGGGAGACGACCACCGCGCTGGCCCAGGTAACGGACCTGGTCGCGATGGCTACCGCTCCGCAGGCGAGCCTGACGGCGACGATCCACCGGGTCGAGGTCCTGCGCCTGCGCCCGAACGAGGTGGTGGTGATCGCAATCGCCTCGACCGGTGACGTCACCCGCCGCGTCTTCGCCTTCGACCGCCCCGTCGACAGTGGCCTCGTCGAGTGGGCCTCGAGCTATCTGAACGAGAGGCTCTCCGGCCTCGGCGTGGGCGCGCGGATGATCGCGACGCGGCTTCGGGATCCCGAGCTGAGCGGAGTCGAGGCCGACTTCATCGCCACCCTCGGCGCCACCTTCACCGACCTCGTCGCCGAGCAGGGAGGCCAGCTCTACCTCGAGGGGGCTTCGCGCCTGCTCTCCGACGCCCACCTGCCGGACCTGCCGCGGGCCGACCAGCTGATGACGGCGCTGGAGCGGCGCGCCGACGTCCTGGAGATGCTCCGCTCCTCCCTCGAGGAGCGCTCGGTCTTCTTCTGGATCGGCGGCGAGAACCCGCAGCCGGAGCTGCGCTCGGTCAGCGTCGTCGGCGCCAACTACGGGCTCGGCCACCGCAACCTCGGCGCCGTCGGCGTCGTCGGGCCGCTGCGGATGGACTATGCGCTGGCGATCGCCTCCGTCCGTCACGCCGCCCGCGAGCTTTCCCGCTACTTCGAGTCCGTCTACGGCAGCTAGCTGATGCCGCGCGACTACTACGAGGTGCTCGGGGTCTCCCGGGAGGCGAGCGAGACCGAGGTGAAGAAAGCGTTCCGTCGCCTCGCCCGCGAGCTGCACCCCGACGTCAACCAGGCGCCCGACGCGGAGGAGCGCTTCAAGGAGGCGGCCGAGGCCTACGAGGTCCTCTCCGACGCCGAGCGCCGCCGCACCTACGACGCCTACGGCCACGAGGGGCTGCGCTCGGGCGGCTTCGATCCCGGTGCGGGCTTCGGCTCGATCGACGACATCCTCCAGGCGTTCTTCGGTGGCGGGGGCGGCTTCGGCTTCGGCGGTGGCCGCCGCGCGGCAGGGGCAGACATAGGCATGGCGGTCGAGGTCGAGCTGGCCGACGTCGCGACCGGCGCCCGCCGTGAGATCACCTACGACGTCGTCGCCGCCTGCGAGAACTGCCACGGCAACGGCGCCGAGCCGGGGACGCCGATCACCGCCTGCGAGCGTTGCGGCGGCGCTGGCGAGCTGCGCCAGGTGACGCGCACGCCCTTCGGGCAGATGGTCCGCAGCGCCGCCTGCGACGTCTGCGGCGGCGCCGGGAAGATCCCGCAGACGCCCTGCAGGGCCTGCGGCGGCAGCGGCCGCACGCGGCAGAGCCGGACCAGCATGATCGACGTCCCCGCCGGGATCGAAGACGGACAGCGGATGCGGATCCCCGGGGCAGGCCATGCCGGTGAGGCGGGTGCCCCCGCCGGCGACCTCTACGTCGAGGTCCGGGTGGCCGAGGACGATCGCTTCGAGCGCGACGGCTCTGACCTGATCAGCGTCGTCTCGATTCCGGCGACCGAGGCGATGCTGGGGACGACGGTGACTGTGCCGACGCTGGACGGCGAGCAAGAGATCGAGGTCGAGCCGGGGACGCAGCCAGGGACCGAAAAAGTCCTCCGCGCCGCCGGCCTGCCGCGCCTCAACAGCAGCCGCCGCGGACATCAGCGGGTCATCCTCGAGGTCTTCGTCCCGACCAACCTCGACGAGGATCAGCGCGAGATCGCCGAGCGCCTCGACGAGAGCCTCGGAGAGGAGAACCTCAACCCCCGGCACGGCGAGGGCCTCTTCAGCCGCCTGCGCCGGGCCTTCGGTTGAGATTCTCGTTGGGGAGCTTTTGATCCGGCTCGCGGTCCGCTGCTCTCCCGAGCAGGCCGACCTCGTCCTCGCTGAGCTGACGGTGCTGGCGCCGAACGGCGTCGAGGAGGAGCGCGGGCCGGGCTACGTCGAGTACGCGATCTACGGGGGAGAGGGGGAGCTGCCGGAGCTTGGCGACCTCGACGCGACGATCGCCGGCGGCCGGGTGGAGGTCAGCGCCACCGAGATCCCCGACGACTGGGCCGACCGCTGGCGCGATTTCCACAAACCCCTCTTGGTAGCCGACCGACTATGGCTCCGCCCATCCTGGGAGCCGCCGAAGGAGGGGACGATTGACATCGTCGTCGACCCCGGCCAGGCCTTCGGCACCGGAGCGCACCCGACCACCCGCCTCTGCCTGGGGTACCTCTCCGAGCTGGAGCGAGACGGAGAAGCATTAGGAGAGCTGGTCGACCTCGGAACCGGCTCCGGAGTTCTCGCCATTGCGGCAGCGAAGCTCGGGTGGAATCCGGTTCGGGGCTATGACCACGAGCCTGCCGCGATAGAAGCCGCGGCAGCCAATGCGGCTGCCAACGACGTCGATCTCACCCTGGAGCGCGCCAACCTACGAGAACAGCTGCCCGAGCTTGCCCCGACCGTGGCGGCAAACATGACTGCGCCGATCCTGCTGGCGGTGGCTGAGTTGATGGGGCGGCTTGGGCGGGAGCCGGGGGAGGGGTCGGCGGACAACAGCGGGGAGGGTCCGGCGACCCCGCCCCCGGCTCCCGCGACGGTTGTTTGCTCTGGGTTGCTGCCGGGTGAGGTGGACGCGGTGGCTGCCGCGTTCGGGGTTGTGGGGCTAAAAGAGCAGGACCGACGCCAAGATGGCGACTGGGCTGCCATGTTGCTGCGTCGGGCCTGAGGGATAGGGTTCCGCGCATGCCATTCGCCTCTCTCGTCAGCGCCGACTACAAGGTCGCGCTGTTCCTGCACATCCTTGCCGTCGTGCTGGCCTTCGGGCCGACGTTCGGTTACGGGATCCTCTTCTCGGTCCTGCCGGATCACCCGCGGGCGACGCCTACGGTGATCGCCGGTATTCAGAGGATCGACCGCTATCTGGTGACGCCGGGCATGGTCGTCGTCCTCCTGGCCGGCATCTACCTGCTGATCGCCAGCGATGACGCTTGGGACGGCAGCGAGGCGTTCATCACGGTGGGGTTCATCGCGATCCTTGCCCTCTTCGGGCTCCAGCACGGGTTCTTCCGGCCGCAGACCGCCAAGGCGAAAGCTTTGGCCGAGCGCGATCTGAAAGCGGGGGACACGCTGAGCGAGGAGTTCGACGCGGTCTCGCAGAGGCTGGCCAAAGTCGGCCCGATCGCCGGCCTGATCGTGGTGATCACGATCTTCTTCATGTCGTACAAGCCGTTCATGTGATCTCCGCCGAGCTGCCGGTCGCGATGTTCGACTCCGGCGTCGGCGGCCTCACGGTCCTCCACGAGTGCCTGGTCTCGCTGCCGCAGGAGGACTTCGTCTACCTCGGCGACACGGCGATGTTCCCCTACGGGGATAAGGACCCGGATGAGCTGCGGGGGCGGATCCGGAGGATCTCCGAGATGCTGCTCGACCGCGGCGCCAAGCTGCTGGTGATCGCCTGCAACACCGCGACCTCGGTCGGCGCGGACGTGACCCGGGAAGTCGCCGCGGAGCGCGGGGTGGAGGTGGTGCCCGTGGTCGAGCCGCAGGCGGAGATCGCCGCCGCGATCACGGCCAACGCCCGGGTGGGAGTCCTGGCGACGCCGAACACGGTCGAGAGCGCGGCCTACAGGCGGGCGCTGGGAGCGGTCGGCCGCGGTCTCGACGTGATCGAGGTCGCCGCCCCCGACCTCGCTCCCTTCATCCAGGAGGGCTCGCTCTTCGACGAGGAGACGATGACGATGGCCCGTTCTTACTGCCGCCCTCTGCAGGAGGCCGAAGTCGACACCCTGATCCTCGGCTGCACCCATTACCCGTTGGTGGCACCGATGCTGCAGCGGATCCTCGGCCGCGACGTCCGCCTGGTGAGCGGCGGCCACGCGGTTGCCGCGGCGGTCCAGCGCACCCTGGAGGGATCCGGGCTCGCCCGCGAGCCCCGGGGTGAGGGCAGCTACGACTTCCTCTGCACCGGCGATTGCGACGCCTTCCACGCGATCGGCACCCGCTTCCTGCAGATGCCGCTGGGTGAGGTCGAGCAGGTCGAAGTCTGAGTTCTGCGCAGGAATCGGAGCGAAATTGACCTGATCTGCGCGCCACGCGTGCGTCTCGACCCCTCACGATCTGCCCATGCCCATTCTAGCCGCTGGCAATACCGTATATACTCATCCCGTGGCCAAGGTGATGATCTCAATTCCCGACAAGCTCCTGGAGCGCCTCGACCTCCGCGCCAAAGAGGCGGGTGCGAGTCGCAGCGGCTTCCTCCAGCACCTCGTCGAGCGCGAGGTGGAGGCTTCCGAGCGGCGTCGGCGGGAGGAGCTCAACCGGCTCTTGGACGAGGTCCGAATCGAGGTTCCGGCCGACAGGCCCGATCTATTGGACGTGGCCCAACTGATCCGGGAAGACCGGGAATCTCACTGACTTGTTCCTCGTCGACGCCAGCGTCTGGGTGGCTGCCGTAACGCCGCAGCATCCGCAGCATGTGCAAGCGGAGCAATTCCTGCGGGTGGGACCGCCGCTGATGGTGCTTGACCTCACCCTCTACGAGGTGGCAAACGTGATCGCCAGGAAGTATGGGGAGCCTGACGTAGCCCGGAGGCTGGTGCAGGGCCTATTTCGCGGGTCCGCCAGCCCGCCGCTACAAGCGGACGTGTCCCTGTTCGAAGATGGGCTGGATCTGATGAGCGAGCACAGGCTCACGGCCTATGACGCCGCCTACGTGGCTGCCGCCCGGCGCAACGGTTGGCAGCTCGTCAGCCTCGACGTCCGCGACCTCGTCTCCAGGGGCCTCGCCGTCACTCCCGACGCCGCCGTCTACCCTTAGGGCCATGCCCGTTCTCGAACAGGTCCAGGACGACGTCAAGACGGCGATGAAAGCGCGCGACCGCGACCGCGCCGGTGCCCTGCGGATGATCGTCGACGTGCTCCAGAAGGACGCGAAGCTGGGCGATGGCGACGAGGTGGCCGTGCTGCAGCGCGAGCGCAAGAAGCGGGTCGAGGCGGCGGAGGCCTACGAGAAGGCCGGCCGCGCCGAGCAGGCGGCGGCCGAGCGCTTCGAGGCCGAGCTGATCGAGGGCTACCTGCCGCAGCAGCTCTCCGAGGAGGAGCTGGCGCAGATCGTCGCCGCAGCGGTCGAGGAGACGGGCGCGACCGAGCAGCGGCAAATGGGCCAGGTGATGTCGGCGGTGATGCCGAAGGTCGGCGGCCGCGCCGACGGCAAGCGGGTCAGCGCCGCCGTGCGAGAGAAGCTGGGTGCCTAGGCAATTGGCGCGTAGGCAGCTGACCCTCGACAACAACGTCGCCGCCGAGCTGGCCGGCTCCGAGGACAGCGTGCTCCGCGCCCTGCGCGGGCGGCTGGATGCCGACCTGCACCTGCGCGGCAACGTGCTGACCCTGGAGGGCGATGCCGACGACGTCGCCGCCGCCGCGACCGTGGTCGACGAGATGGTCGAGCTGATCGAGCAGGGCCACGACGTCGCCCCCGGCACGATCGAAGCGGTGACCGGCGCCCTCGATGCCGAAGAGAGCCCGGCGGAGATCCTCGACGACGTCGTCTGGCGCCACCGCAACACCAAAGTGGCGCCGAAAACGCTGAACCAGAAGCGTTACGTCGACTCGATCCGCCGCCACACGATCACCTTCGGGATCGGCCCCGCCGGCACCGGCAAGACCTTCCTCGCGGTGGCGATGGCCGCCGCGGCGCTGACCGAACGCAAGGTGCAGCGGATCATCCTCACCCGGCCCGCGGTCGAGGCCGGAGAGCGGCTCGGGTTCCTCCCGGGCGACATCCAGGCGAAGGTCGACCCCTACCTGCGGCCGCTCTTCGACGCCCTTTTCGACATGCTCGATCCGGACCGCGTCAACGGCTACTTCGAGCGCAACGTGATCGAGGTGGCGCCGCTCGCGTTCATGCGCGGCCGCACCCTTAACGACTCCTTCGTAATCCTCGACGAGGCCCAGAACACCAGCCCCGAGCAGATGAAGATGTTCCTCACCCGGCTCGGCTTCAACTCGCGGATGGTGGTGACCGGCGACGTCACCCAGATCGACCTCCCGACCGACCAGCGCTCCGGCCTGATCGCCGTCAGCGACATCCTCAGCGACGTCCAGGACATCTCCTTCGTCCGCTTCGGCGGCGAGGACGTCGTCCGCCACAAGCTCGTCCAGCGGATCGTCGCCGCCTATGACGAGCACGGCCGCGAGCAGGGCGCTCGCGCCGAACACGGGCCGACGCCGCGTTCGTGAGCGTCGACCTCGCCGACGTCCCCGCCGAGCTCCGCAGCGCCGTCGCCGCCGCGCTGGGGGCCGCCGGCGTCGAGGAGGGCCACCTGGGGGTCGAGATCGTCGGCCCCGGCCGCATCCAGGAGTTGAACCGCGAGCATCGCGGCAAGGACGCGCCGACCGACGTCCTCGCCTTCCCGATCGACGAACTGGGGCCGGTGGCGGGCCCGCGGGAGCTCGGCGACGTCGCGATCTGTCCCGAGCACTGCTTCGACGTCACCGAGGCAGCCGTCCACGGCGCCCTCCATCTCTGCGGCTTCGACCACGAGACCGACGACGGCGAGATGCTGGCGCTGCAGGCGCGCGTGCTGGCGGGGCTGCGATGACCCGCTCCGGCTTCGTCGGCCTCGCCGGCCGCCCCAACGTCGGCAAGTCGACCCTGGTCAACGCCCTCGTCGGCTCCCACGTCGCGATCGTCTCCAGCCGGCCGCAGACGACCCGGCGGGCGATCCGCGGCGTCGCCACCGACACCGAGAAAGGGCTGCAGCTGATCCTCGTCGACCTGCCCGGGGTGCAGCGGCCGCGCGACGTCCTCACCAAGCGGATGCAGGGCCGGGTCGAGCGCGAGCTTTCCGACTCCGACGTCGTCCTCGTCGTGATCAACGGCGAGGAGGGGGTCGGGCCCGGGGACCGCTTCATCGTCAGGGCGCTGCTGGGGGCGGGTGCCGGGGTGCCGGTGATCTGCGCCGTCAACAAGGCCGACCGGCTCGGCCCCAACGAGCTGGTCCCGGTGCTGGCCGAGGCTGCCGAGCTGGAGGGGATCGACGAGGTCTTCCCGATCAGCGCTCGCAGCGGCGAGGGGCTGCCGCCGCTGCTGGAGCGGCTCGCCGACCTCGTCCCCGAGGGCCCTTACCTGTACCCGCCGGAGGACAGCAGCGACCAGTCGAGTGAGCTGCTGCTCGCCGAGCTGATCCGCGAGCAGGTCCTCAACCGCACCCGGCAGGAGATCCCGCACTCGGTCGAGGTCTCGGTGCTCGAGGTCGAGCCGCGCGATGACGGCCTAGTCACGGTCAAGGCCGAGATCTGGGCCGAGACCGAGTCCCAGAAGGGGATCCTGATCGGCCGCGCGGGAGCGAAGATCGGCGAGGTCGGCAGCGCCGCTCGCCGCTCGCTCGAGCGCGAGCTGGGCGCCCAGGTCCACCTCGACCTGACGGTCCGCGTGCGCCGCAACTGGCGCCGCGACGAAGACCTGCTCGACCGCCTCGGGATCGAGTAGGGACCCGGCGTTTACGATTCCTCCGATGTTCGCCGAAATCGAATTCGATCAGCAGGGCCTCGTGCCTTGCGTCGTCCAGGACTTCGCCAGCGGTGAGGTGCTGATGCTCGCCTACATGAGCGGCCAGTCCCTGGAGGCGACCCTGGAGACCGGCGACCTCCACTTCCACAGCCGCTCGCGCGACGAACTGTGGAAGAAAGGCGAAACCTCGGGCAACATCATGCACCTGCGCCAGCTCCGATACGACTGCGACGGCGACGCTCTCGTTGCCTTGGTCGATCCGGCCGGCCCTGCCTGCCACACCGGCGAGCGCAGCTGCTTCTACCGGGAGGTCCTCGGCTCGGCCTCGCCGCGCAAGGACGCGCCGGCAGCCCCCGGTGAGCCCTTCCCGGTCACCTTCGAAGCGATGGCGGCGCTGGAGCGCACGATCCGGCACCGGGCCCTGCAACGCCCTGACGGCAGCTACACGGTGACGCTGCTCGACGACCGCGAGCTGATCGGCGCCAAGGTCGAGGAGGAGGCGGAGGAGGTAACCCGCGCCGCCCGCGAAGAGTCCGACGAGCGGGTGGCCGAAGAGGCCGCCGACGTGCTCTACCACCTCAGCGTGCTGCTCGCCTCGCGCGGGATCTCGCAGGCGAAGGTGCTGGAAGTGCTGAATGCGCGTAGCGGCTAGCCACGAGCTGAAGCTGGAGCCGAGCCTCGAGGAGGCGCGGGAGCTGGCTCGCGAGGGCAATGTCGTGCCGGTGCGGGCGCGGCTCGTCGACGACTGCGAGACGCCTGTCTCCGCTTTCCTCAAGCTGCGGGCCGGGGAGCCGGAGGGGGCGCCCTGCTTCCTCCTCGAGTCGGCCGAGCAGGGCCAGGTCGGGCGCTACTCGTTCGTCGGCCTGAGGCCGCGGGCGCTGCTGCGCTGGAGCGATGGCGTTCTCTCGGAGTGGAGCGGCGCGGCGGCCTCGAACGGCGGCGAGCCGAGCCACACTGAGGCCGCGCCCGACCCCTACGGGGCGGTCGCCGAGCGCCTGCAGCGCTACCGGCCGGCGCCGGTGCCGGGCCTGCCGCCTTTCTCCGGCGGCGCCGTCGGCTTCTTCGCCTACGACCTCGTGCGAACGGTGGAGCCGCTCGGCGAGCCGAATCCCGACCAGCTCGGCCTGCCCGACTTGGCGCTGATGGTGACCGACGCGATGGTTGTCTTCGACCACCTGCGCCACGAGCTGACGATCCTCGCCTGCGCCTTCGTCGAGGAGGACGGAGGGGTGGAGGAGGCCTACGAGAAAGCGGCGGCGACAATCGCCGAGATGCGCGAGCGGCTGCGGGGCGCGGTGCCCGCCCCGGCCACGCCCTCGGTCGTCGAGGCGCCGGAATTCGAGTCGAACATGAGCCGCGAGCAGTTCGAAGCGATGGTCTCCCGCATCATCGAGTACGTCCACGCCGGCGATGCCTTCCAGGTCGTCCCCTCGCAGCGCTTCTCGGCACCCGCCCCGGTCGAGGCGTTCTCGGTCTACCGCGGCCTCCGGGCCGTCAACCCGTCGCCGTACATGTACTTCCTCGAGTTCGGCGACTTCCAGATCGCCGGCGCCTCGCCCGAGCCGCTGGTCACGGTCGAGGGCCGCCGCGTTTCCAGCCGGCCGATCGCCGGGACCTCGCCGCGTGGGCAAAGCGAGGACGAGGACCGGCGCCTCGCTGAGCGCCTGATCAACGACCCGAAGGAGCGGGCCGAGCACGTGATGCTGGTCGACCTCGGCCGCAACGACCTCGGCCGCGTCTGCGAGTACGGCAGCGTCCAGGTCGACGAGCTGATGGTGGTCGAGACCTACTCGCACGTCCTCCATATCGTCAGCCAGGTCTCCGGCAGGCTGAAAGAAGGCGTGAGCGCGATGGACGTGATGCGGTCGTGCCTGCCGGTGGGGACGCTTTCCGGCGCCCCGAAGGTGCGGGCGATGCAGATCATCGACGAGCTCGAGCCGGTCAAGCGCGGCGGCTACGGCGGCGCCGTTGGCTACCTCTCCTGGGACGGCGACCTCGACACCGCGATCCACATCCGCACCGTCGTCGTCAAGGACGGGCAGCTGCACGTCCAGGCGGGCGGCGGCACCGTCGCCGACGCAAAGCCGAGCTACGAGTACAACGAGTCGGTCAACAAGGCCCGCGCCGTCTTCCGGGCGGTCGAGGTCGCCTGCGAACAGCCGGACTGGAGCTGACGATGCGGGTGCTGGTGATCGACAACTACGACTCCTTCACCTACAACCTCGTCCAGTACCTGGGCGAGCTGGGAGCGGAGGTCGAAGTCGTGCGCAACGACAAGGCGACGGTCGCCGAGCTGCTCGGGCGCAAGCCCGACCGCCTCGTCGTCTCGCCCGGCCCCTGCACGCCGGCGGAGGCGGGCATCTCCGGTGAGGCGATCAGGGCCTTCGGCGAAGCGGGCACGCCGGTGCTGGGCGTCTGCCTCGGCCACCAGGCGATGGTCGAGGCCTTCGGCGGCCGCGTCGTCCAGGGGGAGCCGATCCACGGCAAGGACGGCGAGGTCGAGCACGACGGCAAGTCGATCTACGCCGGGCTGCCGAGCCCGATCGTCGCCGGCCGCTATCACTCGCTCGTCGCCGACCCCGAGCTGCCCGCAGAGCTGGAGCTGACCGCGAGCCTGGGCGAGGTCGTGATGGGCGCCCGGCACAGGACGCTGCCGATCGAGGGCGTCCAGTTCCACCCCGAGTCGGTGCTGACCCCGCAGGGCAAGCATCTCCTCGCCAACTTCATCGAGGAGGGGTCGACCGATGCCAAATGACGTCGTCAGCCGCGCGATCGACGCGGTCTGCGCCGGCGACCACCTCACCGCCGACCATGCCTCGGCCGTCCTCAGCGAGATCATGGAGGGCCGGGCCGACCCGGTCCAGACCGGCGCCTTCCTGATCGCGCTGCGGGCGAAGGGGGAGACGGTCCCCGAGCTGGTCGGCCTGGCGCGGACGATGCGCGGCCTGGCCTCGCCGGTCCCGACCACGAGGGACGACCTCGTCGACACCTGCGGCACCGGCGGCGGGCCGTCGACCTTCAACGTCTCGACCACGGCGGCCCTGGTCGCCGCTGGCGCCGGTTGCGCCATCGCCAAGCACGGCAACCGCTCCAACACCAGCAAGTGCGGCTCGGCCGACCTCCTGGAGGCGCTGGGGGTCAACATCGAGCTTGGGCCCGAGCAGGTCGGCCGCTGCATCGACGAGGTCGGCTTCGGCTTCATGTTCGCCCCCAAGCACCACGCCGCGATGAAGCACGTGGTCCCGGCGCGCAAAGCGCTCGGGGTGCGGACGATCTTCAACTTCCTCGGCCCCCTGACCAACCCGGCGGGCGCCAACCGGCAGCTCCTCGGGGTCGCCGACCGCCGCTACCAGGAGACGATCGCGGAGGCGCTGATCGGCCTCGGCAGCGAGCGCGCGCTCGTCGTCTCCGCCGAGGACGGCCTCGACGAGCTCTCGCTCGCCGCCCGCACCCGGGTGATCGAGGTCGCCGGCGGGCGCACCTCGGAGTGGTTCGTCGAGCCGGGCCAGTTCGGCCTCGCACCGGCGGGGCTGGAGCGCGTGGCGGGGGGGACGCCAGAGGAGAGCGCCGCCGTCAGCCGCGCGGTCCTGGCGGGCGATCCCGGGCCCCACCGCGACCTGGTTCTCCTCAACGCGGCGGCGGCCCTCTACGTCGGCGGCCTCGCTGCCGATCTCGAGGAGGGGGTCGGAAAGGCCGCCGAGGCAATCGACTCGGGCGCCGCGGCGAAGGTGCTGGAGCGCCTGCAGGCCGCGACTGTCGCTGCTGCCGAGTAGACGTTGATCTAGGCTTTCGGGCTCGAGTGGGAATGATGGACCAGCTGATCGCAGGGGCCCGGGAGGGGGTGGAGACGCGTCGCCGCGACGTCCCCCAGTCAGAGCTCGAGTCGCGCCTCTCCGCCCGGGGGGAGGATCGCCCCTTCAGCGAGGCCCTCGTTCGCCCCGGCCTTTCCCTGATCGCCGAGTTCAAGCGGCGCTCGCCCAGCGCCGGCAGGCTGGCGCCGGAATCCGTCGACGTCCCGACCCAGGTCGGCGCCTACGAGCGCGGCGGTGCGGCGGCGCTCTCGGTCCTCACCGACGAGCCGCACTTCGGCGGGTCGCTCGGCGACCTGCGGGCCGCCCGCGCTGCCTGCGACCTGCCGATCCTGCGCAAGGACTTCATCGTCGACCCCTACCAGCTCTACGAGGCGGCGGTCTACGGCGCCGACGCGGTCCTCCTGATCGTCGCCGCCCTATCCGCCGAGGACCTGCGCTCGCTGCACCATGAGGCCCGCTCGATCGACCTCGACTGCCTGGTCGAGGTCCACGCCGCCGAGGAGCTGGACCTGGCGCTCGAGGCCGGCGCCGAGGTGATCGGGATCAACAACCGCAACCTCGACGACATGAGCGTCGACATCGGGACCACCTACGAGCTGATGCCGAACGTGCCGGCGGGCAAGACCGTGGTCGCCGAGTCCGGGATCTCCGGGCGGGGAGAGCTGGAGGAGCTCGAACGCGTCGGCGTCGACGCCGTCCTCATCGGCGGCGCCCTGATGACCGATTCCGATCCCGAAGCCAAGGTGAGGGAACTGGCCGGCGGCGAAGAGGGAACGCGGGAACACCTCGTCTAGGCCGCTGCGGCGAATTTAGAAAAAATTAGAAGAGCATTTAGGGACGGGACACGTCTTTCCGGCATCCTCTCTGTCATGTCCAAGCCCAAGCAGACCTTCCGCAGCCCGTTCTTCTCCGCCCTGCTCGGCGGCCTCGTCGTCGCCGTCCTCGGCCTGATCGCGATCGCCGCGGGCTGGATCGAGTCCGACGGAGGCTCGACGACCACCGTCGCCGCGCCGCTGACGGCGCCGGTGAAGGACAGCTCCGGAGATGGCAGCAGCAACGTCGTCAACCAGATCTACAAGGCCGATGGCGACGGGGTCGCCTTCATCGCATCCCAGATCGAAGCGCCGCAAACCGAAAGCTTCAACCCCTTCGGCGAAGTCGAACCAGAAGGCGGCGGCACCGCCACCGGCTCGGGCTTCGTGATCGACGACGAAGGCCACGTGCTGACCAACAACCACGTGATCGAAGGCGCCAGCAAGGTCACGGTCAAACTCGGCGACTCCGAAACGACCTACGACGCCGAAGTGGTCGGCGCCGACCCCGGCACCGACGTCGCCCTGCTCGAGGTTGACGCGCCGAAGAGCGCTTTCCACCCGCTGACGCTGGGGCGCTCCTCCGATATGGAAGTCGGCGACCCCGTGGTCGCGATCGGCAACCCGTTCGGCCTCGACCGCACCGTCACCAGCGGCATCGTCTCCGCCCTGCAGCGCAACATCCAGGCGCCCAACGGCTTCTCGATCTCCCACGTGATCCAGACCGACGCGGCGATCAACCCCGGCAACTCGGGCGGGCCGCTGATCAACGCCGAAGGCGCGGTGATCGGGATCAACGCCCAGATCGCCACCGGGGGCGGCGGCAACGGCAACGTCGGCATCGGCTTCGCGATCCCGATCGACACCGTCCGCGCCGAGATCGAGCAGCTGAAGACGAAGGGCGAAGTCGAACACGCCTTCATCGGCATCAGCGGCGGCACCATCACCTCCGAACTGGCGAAGGCGCTGAACCTGCCGGTCGACGAAGGCGTGATCGTCCAGTCGGTCGTCAAGGACGGCCCCGCCGACAAGGCCGGGATCGAAGCCGGCGGCACCGAAGCGCAGATCAACGGCGAAGAAGTCCGACTCGGCGGCGACATCATCACCGAGGTCGACGGCAAGAAGCTGAAGACGATGGATGAGCTCGTCGAAATCATCCAGGGTCACAAGCCCGGGGACGAACTTCAACTCACCCTCCTCCGCGACGGTCAGAAGAAGACCGCCGACGTCACCCTGGGCAACCAGCCCGATAGCTCCGAATAGTTGCGAATCAGTGGGCGGGCCCGGAGATCGGGCCCGCCCTTCACGTACGCTCTGGTTGTGCGTGTCAAGTTCTGCGGCATAACCAATCTCGACGACGCGGCAGAGGGCGTGCGCCTGGGCGCGTGGGCGATCGGGCTGATCCATTTCCACGGCTCGCCGCGGAACGTCGACCCTGCGGTCGCAGCGCAGATCGCCGCTGCCTTCCGGCGCAAGTGCGAGGTCGTCGGCGTCTTCGTCAACCCGACCCTCGACGAGGTGGCGCGGGCGGTCGAGGACGAGGGGCTGACGATGGTGCAACTGAACGGCAACGAGGGGTCTTCCTTCTGCGCCGAGGTGAAGCGGCGGACCGGTGTGAAGGTCGCGAAGGCGATCCACGTCGCCAGCGCCGCCGACGTCCACGGCGCCGAGGCTTTCCGGACTGACTTCCACCTCTTCGACCGCCGGGCGAAGGGCGCCTGGGGCGGCACCGGGGAGAGCTTCGACTGGGAGCTGCTGCGCGGCCATCGCTCCGAGGTGCCGGCGATCCTCGCCGGCGGCCTGCGCCCGGAGAACGTCGCCGAGGCGATCGCGGTCGCCCATCCCTACGCGGTCGACGTCGCCAGCGGCGTCGAGCTCGAGCCCGGCCGTAAGGACCACGCGGCGATGTCGGCCTTCTTCGAGGCCGCGAACCCGCTCGGCGCAAACGCGGCATGAGCGCGATCGAGCAGAGATTCGGCCCGTATGGGGGCCGCTACGTGCCCGAGACCCTGATCCCGGCCCTGGATGAGCTGACCGCCGCCTGGGCCGAGGCGCGCGAGGACGCGGACTTCATCGGCCGCCTCGAGCAGCTGCGGCGCGACTTCATCGGCCGGCCGACGCCGCTCTACCTGGCCGAGCGGCTCTCCGAGCGCGTCGGCTCCCAGGTCTACCTCAAGCGCGAGGACCTCGCCCACACCGGCGCCCACAAGATCAACAACGCGGTCGGCCAGGCGCTGCTGGCGGCGCGGATGGGCAAGCCGCGGGTGATCGCCGAGACCGGCGCCGGCCAGCACGGCGTCGCCACCGCCACCGCCTGCGCCCTGCTCGGGCTCGAGTGCGTCGTCTACATGGGGACCGAGGACATCCGCCGCCAGGCGCCCAACGTCGAGCGGATGAAACTGCTCGGAGCCGAGGTCTCACCGGTCGAGGCGGGGGCCCGCACGCTGAAGGAGGCGGTCAGCGCCGCGATCCGCGACTGGGTCGCCAACGCGGCCACGACCCACTACGTGATCGGGTCAGCGGTCGGCCCGGCGCCCTACCCGGCGCTGGTGAGAGACCTGCAGCGGGTGATCGGCGAAGAGGCGCGCGAGCAGGCTCTGGCGGCAGAGGGCTCTCTGCCCGGCCGGGTGATCGCCTGCGTCGGCGGCGGCTCCAACGCAATCGGCATCTTCACCCCTTTCGTCGACGATGCCGAGGTCGGGCTTGTCGGCGTCGAGGCGGCGGGCGAGGGGCTCGATACGCAGCGGCACGGCGCCTCGCTGCAGGGCGGCGTCAAAGGAGTCCTCCACGGCTCGCTCTCCTCGGTGATCGCCGACGAGGAGGGCCAGATCCTCGAGGCGCACTCGATCTCTGCCGGCCTCGACTACCCCGGAGTGGGTCCCGAGCACGCGCAGCTGCGCGACAGCGGCCGGGCCAGCTACGTCGCTGTCACCGATGAGCAGGCGCTGAGCGCGTTCCAGGAACTCTCAAGGCTGGAGGGGATCATCCCGGCGCTGGAGTCCTCGCACGCGATCGCCTGGCTGATGGAGAACGCGCTGGAGGGGGATGGCTACGACGTTCTTTGTCTCTCCGGGAGGGGTGACAAGGACATGGCGGAGGCTACTTCCCGCTTGAAACCGCCTGGTGAGGTTATGCCGTGAGGGGGGAAGAGGGGTGACCCTCCGTCACAGATTTGGGGAGGTTCCTCCGGGTCACCCCTCTTCCCCCGGCACGGAGCGCATCGCCGATGCGTTTGCGGCGGCGAAGGAGGAAGGGCGCGCTGCGCTGATGCCGTACATGATGGCCGGGTACCCCGATCGTGAGAGCGGGTTGGCGGTTGCCGAGGCTTATGTGGATTCCGGCGCGGACTTAATCGAGCTCGGGGTTCCGTTTTCCGATCCGCTGGCCGACGGTCCGACGATCCACGCTGCGGCTACCAAGGCGCTGGAAGAGGGCGCGACGCTGTCGACCGCCTTTGAGGTGTGTCGCGCGGTTGGGGACAGGGTCCCGGTCGTCTTCATGGCCTACGCGAACATGGTTCTCGCCCAAGGGGGCGCCGGGAAGTTCGCGGAGATGGCCCGGGCTGCCGGTGCGGCCGGCGTGATCGTTCCCGACCTGCCGTTGGACGAGGCAGGGGAGGTGCGGGACGCGTTCGGGGCCGAGGGTCTGGCGCTGGTGCCCCTGCTGGCGCCGACGACTCCGGCCGAGCGCAGGAGTCGGATCTGCGAGGCGGCCCGGGGGTTTGTCTACGTGGTCTCCACCGTCGGCACCACCGGCGAGCGGACCGAGATCCCGGCGGCGCTGACCGAGCTGGTCGAGGCGACGAAGGCGGAGGCGGCAACGCCTGTCGCCGTCGGCTTCGGGATCGGCACGCCCGAGCAGGCGGCGCAGGTGGGCGAGATCGCCGACGGCGTGATCATCGGCAGCCGCCTCGTCCGCGCGGCCGGCGAGGGCGGGTCGCCGCAGGGCGCCGCCGACGCCGTCGGCTCATTTCTGGCCGAGGCCCGCGACGCGCTCGGCGCCGGGTCGATCCAATAGGATGCGCCGCGATATGGGCATGGTCGTAACTCTCTTCCTGGCGATCGCCGCGATGGTGGTCGGCTACGCAGCCTTCGGACAGGGCGGCGGCGTCGCCGGCCTGATCTTCTTCGGCGTCCTCATGATCGGCGCAGCGATCCGCACGCTGCAGTCGACGATGTCGAACTCAGAGCTGCGCTAAGCGCGCGTCGCCAGAACCTGTAGGTATTCGGGCTCGACGACGAGGGCCTTGTCGCCGCCCGTGCTGAGGCCCTCGAGGACGCGTTCGAGGTCGGCGGTGAGCTCCTGCTCGCCCTCCGGCCCGACGGCTTCGAAGGCAGTCTTGATCGGCCCGAAGAAGTCCCGGAAGAAGTCGATGTAGTGCTGCGCCGAGCGGAAGGCCTGTCGCGACTTCAGCCGTTCGGCGCGGAGGTCGGAGACGGACTCGCCGAAGAGCTCGCGCACGTGGTTCTCGTCCCCCCAGAGGACGGGCGGGACGGCGCCGGGCGGCGGGCCGCCCGTGTGTTTGACGATCGCCGCGAAGAAGTCCTGCAGGCCGCCGTCGGGGCACCAGCTGGCGACTCCGACCCGCCCGCCGGGCTTGGTCACGCGCAGCAGCTCGCCGGCCGCCTGCTGGTGATCCGGCGCGAACATGACGCCGAAGATCGACATCGTCACGTCGAAGCTGCCGTCGTCGAAGGGCAGGCTCTGGGCGTCGGCCTCGACGAACTCGACGTCGAGCCGTTCCGCGGCAGCCCGTTCGCGGCCGCGCTCCAGCAGCGCCGGCACGAAGTCGGCGCCGACAGTCTTCGCCCAGGTGCGGCGGGCGGCGGCGATCGCTCCGTTGCCGCTGCCGCAGGCGACGTCGAGGACCCGCTCGTCGGGGATCAGCTGCAGGGCCGCGGCGAGGGTCTCGGAGACCGGGACGACGAGGTGGGCGACTTCGCTGAAATCGCCTTTCGCCCACATCGACTGCTGGACGTCGGTCGCTGCCTTGAAATCGGGGGAGTCGTTCATGGCTCCCAGCCTCTCACGTGAAGAACCGTTTCGCTATCTCCAGCAGCCCGAGGTCGACCTCCTTGACCTTCACCGCCTCCTCCAGCGGCACCGAGGTCATCGAGCGGCCGTGGAGGGCGGCCATCCTGCCGAATTCGCCGGCTTTGGCGAGCTCGTAGGCCTGGGCGCCGTAGAGGGAGGCGAGGACGCGGTCGGTCGAGGTTGGGGTGCCGCCGCGCTGGACGTGGCCGAGCACGGTGACGCGGGTCTCGTAGCCGGTCAGCTCCTCGAGCTCGCTCGCCAGCGCGGCGCCGATCCCGCCGAGGCGCGGGTAGCCGTATTCGTCGCTCTCCTTGACCGGCTGGATCAAGCGCTCTTCGCCGTCGGCAAAAGCGAGCTTGGCCCCCTCGGCGACGACGATGATCGAGAAGTCCTTGCCGCGGTCGTGGCGGCGGGTGACGTCGCGGCAGATCTCCTCGACGGTGGTGATCTGCTCGGGAATGACGATGCAGTCGGCGCCGCCGGCGAGGCCGGCGTAGGCGGCGATCCAGCCGGTGTTCCGGCCCATCACCTCGACGACCATGATCCGGTCGTGGGACTGGGCGGTGGTGTGGAGGCGGTCGATCGCGTCGGTGACGACCTGGACGGCGGTGTCGAAGCCGAAGGTGAAGTCGGTGCCGCCGACGTCGTTGTCGATCGTCTTCGGGACGCCGACCAGTGGCAGGCCATGGTCGCTGTGGAGCTGGCGGGTGATCTCCATCGTGTGCTCGCCGCCGATCGCGACGACGGCGTCGAGCCGCTGCTCCTCGAAGGCGGCGGCGACCTTCCCGACCGCGCCCTCGCGGATCGGCTCGAAGCTCGAGGTGCTGAGGATCGTCCCGCCCTGGTGGAGGATGCCCGAGACCCTGAGCATGTCCAGCGGCACGTAGTCGTCCTCGGCGAGGCCCTGGTAGCCGCGGCGGATCCCAATCGCCTCGTCGCCCTGCTGAATCGCCGAGCGGGCGACGGCGCGGATCGCGGCGTTGAGGCCGGGGCAGTCTCCTCCTGCGGTCAGGACTCCGATGCGCATCCGAGCGAGTTTAGGATCGACGCCTATGTCGCGCCTCCTAGTTGCCTCGGTCCTTGTCCTGCTGGTCGCGCTCGCGAGCGGCTGTGGCGAAGAGGGTGCCGCGGGCGGGGCGACCGTGGCGGTCTACGTCAGCGCGCCGCTGCGGGGGGCCGAGGCGGGGGCGGGGCAGCGTCTCTGCGACGAAGCGCGCGAGCAGGCCGGGCAGGGGCGGCGCGGCGAGGAGCTGCGGCTGCGGGTGGTTTGCCTGGACGCGTCGGAGGGCGGCAGGGCTTGGACGCTGGCGCAGGTCGGCGCGAACGCGCGGCGAGCAACCGAGGACTCGACGGCGGTCGCCTACGTCGGCGAGCCGGACCCAGAGGCGCGGCGGCAGTCGCAGCCGATCGTCGATGCGGCGGGAATCGCGCAGCTGGGAGGGATGACCGGGCGCGAAGCCGTGGCGGCGGTGCGGGCCGCGATCTCCGAAGGCGACGAATCGGAGCCGCGTCAGGCCGTTTTCGCCGCGGAGGGGTGATGGCCAGGGTTTCGGTGGTGGTGCCGACCTGTGGGCGGCCGGAGGCGCTGGCGCGGTGCCGGGCGGCGCTGGAGGGACAGTCGGTGCCGGTGGAGGTGGTGGTCGTCGAGGACGTCGAGGGGCGCGGGCCGGCCTGGGCGCGCAACGAGGGCGCGCGGCGGGCAAAGGGCGAGGTCGTTTGCTTCACCGACGACGACTGCGAGCCGGAGTCGGGGTGGGCCGAGGCCCTGGCGAGCCCGGTGCTGGCTGGAGAAGCCGAGGCAACCACCGGGCCGGTTCGCATGGGGGATGGAGCTACCGCGGCGGACAAGGCTTGGGAGGCGATCGTCAACTACCTGCAGCTGAGGGCGGCGGCGCCCGGAACCGCGTCCCCGGGATTTGCCGTCACCGCCAACTTGGCCGCCACGCGTTCGTTACTCGAACGGCTTCCCTTCGACGAGTCGTTCCCGGCGGCGGCGGGCGAGGATCGGGACTGGGGGGAGCGGGCGGCGCGGGAGGGCGACTCGCCTCGATTTGTCCCTGAGGCCATCGTGGAGCACGAGACCGGGATGAAGATCGGGGGCTTCCTCCGCCAGCAGTACCGCTACGGGAAGGGGGCGGCCCGGTACCGCAATGCCGCGGCGGGTCGCCCCCCCGGCTCGCCTGCCTTCTATCTCGGCCTAATCCGCACCGGCTTTCGCGCCGGCCTCATCCCAGGCCTGTTGGTCTGCGTCGCCCAGGCGGCAACCCTCACCGGCGTTAGCGCTCGAGCAAGGGCTCGCCGCTGAGGCCGTCGAGCGGCACGTGGTTGAGGGCGGCGACCGTGGCGGTGATGTCGCTGATCCTTGCCTGCCGCCCGAGGTCGCGGAGGCGGGCGTTGCTCGGGGCGAGGATCGCCCAGGCGTCGCCGTCGGTGTGGTTGCCGGTGCGGCCGCTGCCGAAGCCGTGGCGGCGCACGGTGCCAAAGCTGGGGGAGTGGACGGCGTCTAGGGCGACGGAGGAGGTGGGGCGCCAGCGGACGACCAGGTCCGGCAGGCGATCGGCGGCGGCTCCGTGCCAACGCTCGCTCACCGCGTCCACGGCGACTACCGCCTGCTGCCCGTCGGGGTCGCGAAAGTCGAGCAGCCCCGCGCGGATCTGCTCAGCCAGCTCCTCCGCCTCGCTGACGCCGACGATCCCGTCGCGCTCGCGCCCGGTGCGGTTGAAGCGGATGTAGCCCTGGTTGTCGGCGGGGTGGGCAAAGGCGCGGGTTGAGCCCCAGTCGACTCCCCGCAGCTCCAGCCGCGCCGTCAGCTCCAGCGCCAAGCGGTCCGGCATCGCCGCGGCGATCCGCGCCCGCATCCGGCCGGACAGCGCCCCGCGAAGCCGCCATATCGCTCCAGAGTCGGAGTCTTCCCCACGACTTTGGCTGGGGCTTGCGAGGACGGCTGAGAGCATCTCGGGGAGGAGGTCGGCCCGGCTCGTGTTCTCGTCCATGCCGAGGACCGAGCAGGCGATCACGTCGCAGTCCTCGGGAAGCGCCTCGAGGACGCGGCCGAGCTGGGCGTCGACCTCCTCGTAGATCTCCTCCATCGCGCGGTCTCCCCAGAGCCTGTGGCCGGCGAGGTGGGGGGCGGCGAAGACGATCCAGGCGAGGTCGAACTCGCGCTCGCGGAGGCGCTCGATCGCCAGGTCGGCGACGCGCGCCGGCGCCGCCAGGAAGCGCTCGCGCAGCTGGCGCAGCTCCCGCGGCGTCTGGGCGCCGAAGACCTCGGTGACGTCGGGCGGCCGGCCGTGGCGGCGGCGCGGGCCGCGGTCGGCGCCGTCGGGGACCGACCAGCGCTCGAGCACGACCCGCTCCCGCATCCCCCAGCCGTCGAAAAGCTCCCCCCGCGCCTCCTTCGGCCGGTGGCACTCGTAGGGGTCGATAGCGAAGGTGCTGCGGCCGGCGCGGCCGAGCCGGTCCCAGATCGGCGGCGGCGCCTCGAAGGCCCCCGCCAGCCGCACCCGTTGGTCGTCCCCGGCCCACTGGAACGGGTAGAACAGCCCGTGGTCGCCGACCTCGACGCCGCGGTAGAGGTCCTGGTAGGCGCTGGCTGGGAAGTGCTCGGCGGGGGTTTCCAAGTCGATGCGGGTTCCCCGCGCCCCCAGCGCCTCCAGGTTCGGCAGGCGGCCTTCGCGCCCGAGCCGCTCCAGCAGCCGGGCGCTGGCGGCGTCGAACTGGATGACCGCGATCACGCGGGGGCCCCGGCGGGTGAGACCGTGACCTCGGCGCCGGCTAGTGCGGCCGAGCGACGTGCGGCTTCGACCACTGCCATAGCCGCGACGCCGTCGGCGGCGGTGGCGAGGCGGTCGGAGTGTCCCACCGCCTCTAGCTGGCGTCGTTGAGAGACGACGAGGGGGTCGGGCCGGCCCAGCAGTCCAGAGAGGCGACTTTTGACCCCGCCCCATCTCGATCGCGCCAGCGTCTTTCCGGAGCGGTCTCTGACGTTGATCAGCTCACGATGACCGCGGTCGGTAGCGCAGCGAATGCGGGCGCGACCGCGAGCTAGCTCCAGCTCCAGGGTCGCTCTCTCCTGCTCGATCTCCGCGTTGCGCACTGCGATCGGGGCCGAGCCGGTGAGGAAGCAAGCGAGGTCGATCAGGTGGATGCCGGCGTCGAGCAGTGCCTCGTCTCGCGCTTCGTGGGCGCCCCAGGCATCGCGGCGGAAGCGCAGCTCCAGGTCGAGCTCCAGCCAGCCTTCGGCGGGTATCGAGTCGCGCAGCTCGGCGCCCTGGAGGAAGCGACGGTTGAAGGCAAGCAGCGGCGCCGGATCGAGGGAGGCGAGGCGTTGAGCTTCCGCGAGATCCGCGGCGGGCGGCTTCTCCACCAGCGACCGCAGCCCCGCAGTCGCCGCCGCTTCGGCGAGGGGAAGGTGGTGCTCGGCCGGGGTGGCCACGACGAGGAGGTCGATGCCATCCGTCCGCAGAAGCTCCTCGGCGGTGGCGAAACCGGCCGTGTCGCTTCCGCTCTCCTGTTCCCAAAGTTGCCTGCATCGGCCGCGGCGATCCGCATCGGGGTCGGCGAAGCCGGCGATCGTCACTCCCTCCGCCGCCAGCGCCGCCGGCACGTAGCCCCGTTCGGCGATCCGGCCGCAGCCGGCGATCCCGATCCGCATCAGTCGCGCCGCCCGGCGATCACGTGGAGGACGACCGCGGCCGGCACCGATGCGGCGGCGCAGAGTTGGTGCAGCTGGTGGAGGGGGATTCCGGCGAGGAGCAGCTTCGGCCCGCCGCGGCGCAGCAGCAGCGCGTAGAGGCCCCGGTCGAGGACGAGGTTCGTCGCCAGCGCTCCCGCTGCGAGTCGCGGCCGGCGTGCGAGGAGCGACCCGAGCAGGGCGGCGCTCGCCGCGGCGCTTGCGCGTCGCCGCCAGCCAAGGTTGAGGACGCTGCTGTCGCTGCCCTCTCGCAGCAGCAGTCGCGCCCAGGGGACGCCGCGACGGGCGAAGTCGGTGCGGGCGATGCTGAGGACGGTCCAGCGCTTGAGGTGGCGCCCCCGGATCTGCGGGTCAAGGACGATTCGGGCGCCGTGGCGGCAGAGCCGCATCCCCAGCTCGATGTCCTCGACGCTCGGCTGCGGGTAGCGGTCGGCGTCGAAGCCGCCCGCCTCCTCGAAGCGCTCGCGCCGGATCGCGCCCAGGCCGGCCCAGAAGGTCTCTGCCTCGCCGGCGGCGCCGGAGTGGACGTGGTGGTGGAGGAGGTTGCGGTACTGGGAGGGGAGGCCGGGGTCCGCCGGCGAGTCGTCGTAGGCGCCGAAGATCGCGGTCAGGTCGGGGTCCTCGCCGAAGCGCCGCTCGATCCGCTCCAGCGCGTCGCGGTGAACCTCGACGTCGGCATCGACGAAGACGAGGACGTCGGCGTCGCTTTCGGCCGCGGCGCGGTTGCGGGCGGCGGCGGGCCCCGAGTCGCCCTGCCGCTGGATGATCAGCCGATCGGGCCTGCGCGCGCCCGCTTCGAGCGCCGCTCTCGCCCGCTCCAGGGTCGGCGGATCGTCGGTCGCGGGAACGATCGCGTCGATGGTCAGGGTGGGGACGCGCGAGGCGTGTGCGACCGAGGGGGCGTCCGGCATTAGGGATACCTAATAGCATCTCGGCTCTCGATGTCGGCCGCCGCCATAAGCCCGGATTCCGCGCCGGTCGCCGTGCTCGGAGCCGGCCCCGCCGGGCTTACTGCCGCCTACCGCCTGACCCAGCGGAACATCCCGGTGGTCGTCTTCGAGGCCGGCGAGCAGGTCGGCGGCCTCGCCCGCACGGTCGCCCGCGACGGCTACCGCTTCGACCTCGGCGGCCACCGCTTCTTCACCAAGAGCGCCGAGGTGGAGGAGCTCTGGACGGACCTGCTCGGGCCGGAGCTGCTGGTGCGGCCGCGGCTCTCGCGGATCTTCTGGCGCGGGCGCTTCATCGAGTACCCGCTGCGGCCGGCCGACGTCTTCGCCAAGGTCGGTCCCCTGGAGCTGCTCCGCAGCCTCGGCTCCTACGCCCGTGCCCGGCTGCGGCGGCGGCGGGCCGAGGAGAGCTACGAGGACTGGGTCACCGCCCGTTTCGGCCGCCGCCTGTTCGAGCTCTTCTTCAAGACCTACACCGAAAAGGTCTGGGGGGTAGGCACTCGCGAGCTTCGCGCCGAGTGGGCGGCGCAGCGGATCTCCGATCTCTCGGTCGGCTCGGCGCTGCGGGCGGCGCTGCCCGGTGGCGGCGAGCCCCCCAAGAGCCTGATCGAGGAGTTCCGCTACCCGCGGCTGGGCCCTGGGCAGATGTGGGAGGAGATGGCCCGGCGGATCGAGGCAGCCGGCGGCGAGATCCGCCTCGGAGCCGCGGTCGAAGAGCTCGAGCACGAGGACGGCCAACTGACTGCGGTCCGCGCCGGCGGCGAGCGCGTCGAGGTCAGCGCCGCGATCTCCTCGATCCCGCTGCGGACGACCGTCGGGGTGGCCGAGCCGGCTCCGCCGCGCGAGGTCACGGCCGCCGCCGCCGGGCTCCGCTACCGCGACTTCCTCACCGTGGCGCTGCCGATCGACGGCGAGCCGCCCTTCCCCGACAACTGGGTCTACGTCCACGACCCGCGGGCGCGCGTCGGGCGGATTCAGAACTTCCGCGCCTGGAGCCCCTGGATGACCCCGGACCCGGGCCGCTCCTGCCTCGGCCTCGAGTACTTCTGCTTCGAAGGCGACGAGCTCTGGTCGGCGAGCGACGAGGAGCTGGTGGCGCTCGGCCGCGACGAGGTCGCGGCGCTGGGGCTGGTCGAGCCGGAGCGGGTGGCGGGCGGCCACGTCGTCCGCGTGCCCAAGGCGTACCCGGTCTACGACGCCGAGTACGCCGGACGGGTCGAGCTGATCCGCGACTGGCTCGAAGGCTTCTCGAACCTCCAGCAGATCGGCCGCAACGGCCTCCACAGGTACAACAACTCCGATCACTCGATGCTGACGGCGATGCGGGCGGTCGAGAACCTCTGCGACGGTGCCGGGCACGACGTCTGGGCCGTCAACGCGGACAGCGTCTACCACGAGCGAGAGGAGGCTCCGGAGCAGCCCTACCGGGTGGCGCCGGAGACTCCGGCGATGGCGCGACCTCTTGCCGAGGTCAGCGAGTAGGGCAGGGGAAGCGGGTCGCGCGCCAGCCGCCGGCGTGCGCGATCACGTCCCCGCCCGGCAGCGGCTTGGTCGAGAGGGCGACGCCGTATTCGGGGCGCCGCCGGATCGCCACCGAGGAGATCGGCTCGTCGAGCTTCCAGGCGAGCGCCGTCTGCTCGCGCACCCGCGTCATCCGCACGTAGCCCTGGCAGGCGAGCAGGCGCGCGCCGCCGGTCTTCTCGACGAGGTCGAAGAGGTGATCGACGGAGCTGGCCTGGCGTTCGACGACGCGGAGGTCGCCGGGGATCTCGGCAACGCGCCAGCCGACGCCCGCGGCCGCGATAACGAGCGCGAGTGAGACAAGCGCGGCAGAGCTTTTTCCTCCATGAGATGGAAAAGCTCTGCCCCAACTGGCTCCCATGCGGGCGATGCCGACGCAGCCGAGGATGGCGATGATCGCGGTGGCGGGGGCCAGGAAGCGGGGGAGGCCAGCGAAGCCGGCGATGGCCATGACGGCGACGAGGAGGATCCATGCGGTCGCGCCCGCCAGGAGGACCTTCAGCGGCTGCTCCAGCTCACCTCGCTCGCGCCAGAGCAGGGCGGCGAGGCCGATCCAGCAGGCCAGAAGGGGAGCGACGAACGCGCGTCCCAGGACCTCGAGGCCGTCGAGCGGCTCGATGCCGCCGGCGCGGGCGGTTTCGCCTCCCTCCAGCGGGGTGCCGGCGCCGAGGATGTCGGGGACGAACCAGGCGAGGGGGATGAGGATCGCGCAGGCGATCGCGGCGGCTCGCAGGCGCGGCCGGCCCCGGCTCGCGAAGTAGGCCCAGAGGGCGAGGAAGGGCCAGGCTTCGGGACGCAGGAGCGCCGCCACGGTCGCGAGGCCCAGCGTCCAACCCCGGCGCTCGTCCAGCGCCGCCCAGATCGCTCCCAGCACCAGCGCCACCAGCAGCGGCTCGGAGAGGCCGCCGGTGAACTGGCGCAGCGGCGGCGTGAAGGAGTCGGCCGTCAATGCGACCGAGGCCGCCGCGGTCGCCCCCGCGACCCAGCGCCAGCGCCCCGTCCCCTCGCCGCTCAACCGCGCCGCCAGCAGCGCCGCCAGCAGCGCGGCGCTGAACCAGCCGGTGCGGGCGACAAGGAGCCACGCCTGCGGCGCCGCGTCGCCGAGCAGCGAGAGCGGCGCGTCGACGAGGACCGGCAACGGCTTCCAGGATGGCCCCGCGGCGGTCTCGAAGCCGCCGTGGACCAGCTCCCGCCCCCAGACGAGCCAGGCCCAGGGGTCGTAGACCGGGTGGTAGGGGAGGGTGAGGGAGGCGGCGGCCAGGGCCAGCGCCGCCCCGACCGCCAACGCCGGGCGGGGTCTCAGGGCCACCGGCTCAGGAAGGCGCCGCGCCCTGCTCGCTCAGCAGGTAGACGGGGATCGCGGCGACCGCCAGCAGGACCAGGGCCGGGATCGCGCTCGCCTCGTAGAAGCCGTAGGTGGTCTGCGTCCAGATGTCGGTCGCCAGCGTTTTGAACCCGATCGGCGAGAGGATCAGCGTCACCGTCAGCTCCTTCATCGCGTGCAGGAAGACGAGTGCGGCCCCTGCCATCATGCCGCCGCGGGCGAGCGGGATCGTGATCGTGCGGAAGACCTCGGTCGGGCCGCGCCCCATCCCGCGCGCCGCCTCTTCGATCCGCGGCGAGAGCTGGACCAGCGAGCTGGCGATCGGCCCGATTGCAAGCGGCAGGTAGTGGATCGTCATCGCGAAGACCAGCAGCGCGATCGTCTGGTAGAGCGCCGGCACCGCCCGCGTCGCGAAGAAGACGAGGCCGAGGGCGACGAGGATCCCGGGCAGCGCGTAACCGGCGTGGGCGAGCCGCTCGATCACCCGGGTCGCCCGCGACGGGTACCGGACCGCCAGCGCGGCGACGATCAGCGCCGCGATCGCTCCCACCACCGCCGCCCAGACGGCGATCAGCAGCGAGTTGCCGCCGAGCGCGGCGATCGTGTTCAGCGAGGTGCTGCCGGTCGAGATCCCCTTCGAGGCCCAGTAGATGAGCACGCCGACGGGGAGGATGAAGGCGACGAGCACGATCAGCGAGCAGAAGGCGAGCGCCGGCCAGCGCCAGCGGCCGAGCCGGTAGGGCTGGGCCGGGCGCAGCGTCCCCGGGCCGAGGCGGTGGACCCGCCGCGCCCCCCGCACCCGGGAGCTCGCCAGCAGCAGGGCCAGCATCGAGACGACGAGGACGGCGCCGAGCGCGGCGGCGGCGACGCGGTCGAAGCTCGACTGGTAGGCGACGTAGATCTCGCTGGTGAAGGACTCGAAGCGGAGGATCGAGACGGCGCCGAAGTCGCTGATCGTGAACAGGGCGACGAGCAGAGAGCCGGCGGCGAGGACAGGCCAGAGCTGCGGAAGAATCACGGTGCGGAAGACCTCGAATGGGCCGCGCCCCATCGCCCGCGCCGCGTCCTCGAGCTGCGGGTCGATCCGGCGCAGCGTCGCCCGCAGCGGGATCAGGACCAGCGGGTAGGTGAAGAGGGTCAGCACCAGCCAGGCCCCGGTGAAGCCGTAGATCGAGGGCAGGCGGTCGACCCCGAGGGCTTCCTGCAGCATCCCGTTCGGCCCCAGCGCCGCGACCAGGAGGTAGGCGCCGACGTAGCTCGGGATCACCAGCGGCAGCGTGCAGAGGACGGCCCAGAGGCGGCGGGCGGGGAGGTCGGTGCGGACCGTGAGCCAGCCGATCGGCAGCGCGATCGCGACCGAGGAGACGACGACTGCGGCGGTCAGCGCCGCCGTTCGCAGCAGCGTTTCCAGCGCCCGCGAGGAGAGCGCGGTTTCCAGCGCCGCCGAGAGGTCGCCGGCGATGACGACGACGAGGTAGGCGGCGGGGAGGACCGCGGCGGTGCCGATCAGCGCCCCGGCGGCGAGGAGGCCGAGCGGCGCCCGGCGCGCCGCAGCCACTAGAGCGCCCCCGCTTCTTTCATCAGTTCGATCGTCCCCTGCAGCTCCTTGAGGTCGACCAGGCTCGAGTCGGAGACGGGGATCTTGTCGATCGGCACGTTCAGCGAGGAGTCCGGCGCGACGCCCTTGGCGAGCGGGTACTCCTTGCTGCTCGAGGTGAAGAACTGCTGCGACTTCGACGAGAGCAGCGAGCGGACGAAGGCGAACGCTTCGTCCTTGCGGTCGCTTGATTCGAGCACGCCGACGCTGGTCAGCAGCATCAGCGAGCCGAGGCCGCCGGGTGGGAAGTAGACGGCGACGGGGTAGTCGGGGCCTTCTTCGGAGATCGCCTGGGCGACGTAGTAGTGGTTGATCAGGCCGGCGTCGATTTCGCCTTTGGCGATCGCGTCGCGGATGGTGACGTTGTCGGGGAAGGCGACGGCGCCGTTGTCGACCATTTCTTCCAGCCACTGCTTGGTCCGGTCGTCGCCGTACTTGGCCCGCAGCGCGGTCACGTACTCCTGCATGCTCGAGGAGGCGGGGCTCCAGCCGACCCGGCCCTCCCACCTGGGGTCGGTGAGGCCGAACGGCGACGGCGGCAGTTCGGATTCCTCGACGGCGTCGCGGTTGTAGGCGATCACGCGGGCGCGGCCGGTGACGCCGACCCAGCGCCCTTCCGGGTCGCGGTAGCGCGCCGGCACCAGGTCGAGGATGTTCTGCGGCAGCTTCGCCAGCAGCCCGGCTTCGGCGACGGCGGCGATCGCTCCCGGCTCCTGGGCGAAGAAGACGTCGGCGGGGGAGGCGTCCCCCTCCTCGACCAGGGTCGCGGCGAGGTCGGCGGTTTCGGCGAAGCGGACCTGGACGTCGCGGTCGGCCTGCGCCTCGTAGCTGTCGACGGCGGGGCCGATTGCGGCGGGGATCCGGCCCGAGTAGAGGGTGATCCCCTCGGTGTCCGGCTCGTTCGATCCGCCGCCGTTGTCTTCCGTGCTGAAGCCGCAGCCGCCCAGCGCCAAAGCGCCGAAGACGACCAAGGCGGCGAGAAGCCGCTTCTGTTGCGGGGTGACGGAGATCATGGAGGAGCCAGTTAGGTTGCCCTAATCTTATGGATTCCTCTGCTCATGGAGTACGAAGAGTCCAATTCCACCCCCGGGCTGCGCCTGCGCGGCCTGCGCAAAGCCTTCGGCGACGTCGTCGCCGTCGACGGCCTCGATCTCGACGTTCCCGAGGGCGCGATCTGCGCCCTGCTCGGCCCCAGTGGCTGCGGCAAGACGACGACGCTGCGGCTTATCGCCGGGCTCGAGCGCCCGGATGCCGGCACGATCGAGATCGGCGGCGAGGAGGTCAGCGGCAGCGGCCGCTCGGTCCCGGCGGAGCGGCGCCGCATCGGCATGGTCTTCCAGGACTACGCGCTCTTCCCGCACATGGACGTCGCCGCCAACGTCGGCTATGCGCTCGGGCGCAGGCCCGACCGCGCCAAGGTCGAGCGGGCGCTGGAGACGGTCGGCCTCGGCGGCCTCGGCAAGCGCAACCCGCATCAGCTCTCCGGCGGCCAGCAGCAGCGGGTGGCGCTGGCGCGGGCGCTGGTCGCCGAGCCGCGGGCGCTGCTTCTCGACGAGCCCTTCTCCAACCTCGACGCGGGCCTGCGGGCGCGGGTGCGCGAAGAGGTCCGCGAGATCCTCGCCGAGCAGAAGCTGACCTCGGTCTTCGTCACCCACGACCAGGAGGAGGCGCTCAGCGTCGCCGACGTCGTCGCCGTCGTCAACGAGGGCAAGGTCGAGCAGGCCGGCACCCCCGAGGACGTCTACTCGCGCCCGACCACCCGCTGGGTCGCCGGCTTCCTCGGCGAGATCGAGGTGCTGCCCGGGGAAGCCACGAACGGGACGATCAAGTGCGAGCTAGGTCAGCTGCCCAACCGCGAGGGGCACACCGGCGAGGTCGACGTCCTGGTGCGGCCGGAGTCACTGGCGATTGGAACGATTGAGCCTCCTGACCGCCGCAGTCAAAAGGCGACTGTGGTCTCGCGCAGCTTCTTCGGCCACGACCAGCTCGTGGAGCTTCAACTGCCCTCCGGCTCCATCGTCAAAGCACGCCGTCTCGGCTTCCCGGCCTGGCACCCCGGCGACAACGTCCGCATCTGGATAGAGGGGCCCGCCGACGTGCTGGCGCGGGACACTTAGTCAGGGTTGTGGGGGAGGGGCGGGTACCCCCTCGCCAGACACATCTCGCTTATGGCTCGCTGTTGAGTGTCTGGACAGGGGGTACCCGCCCCTCTTGCCAGCCGCTAGAGGAGGTCCCGCAAAGCGTTTTCTAAGTCGGGATAGCTGAACTTGTAGCCGAGTTCTTGAGTGCGTTTCGGGATGACTCTTTGGCCGCCGCGGAGCACTTGGCCGAACTCTTTGCCGAATTTGAGGTCGAGGACGAGGCCTGGGACCGGCATCACGGCGGGCCGGTTCAGCGCTCGGCCCAGCGCCTTGGAGAACTCCTTGTTGGTCGCCGGGCTCGGAGCACTTGCGTTGACGGTGCCGCTGACCTTGTCGTTGTCCAGGGCCCAGAGCAGGATCCCGACCTCGTCGTCGATGTGGATCCAGGAGAGGTACTGGTCGCCGCCCGCGAGCGGGCCGCCGACGCCGAGCTTGAACGGCGGCAGCATCTCCTTCAGCATGCCGCCGTTACGGGCCAGCACCTGGCCGGTGCGGACGATGACGAGGCGGACCTCGCTGGAGTCGAGCTCGTGCGCCGCCGCCTCCCAGGCCACCGTCACCTGCGCGTCGAAGCTGTCTCCGGGCCCGTCGCTCTCGTCGACCACCTCGTCGCCGCGGTCGCCGTAGTGCCCGACTCCCGACTGGCTGACGAGGGTCTTCGGCGGGGCCTCGAGGGCGGCGATCGTCTGCACCAGGTTGTGGGTCCCCTGGCGGCGGCTCTCCATGATCCGCTCCTTGGCCTCGTCGGTCCATTTCTGGTCGATCGGCTCGCCCAGCAGGTGGACGACGCCGTCGACTCCCTCGAAGGCCGCCGGGTCCGGGCGTTCCAGCGTCGGGTCCCACTTGTGCCAGGTGACGCGGGGGTTGGCGATGCGGGCGCGGCCTGTATCGCGGGTGAGGCCGACGACGTCGTCGCCGCGGGCGAACAGCGCGTCACACAGCGCCGAGCCGATCAGGCCGCTGGCGCCGGTGACGAGGACCTTCAAGGGCTAGCCCGCCTCCACCGTGGCGAAGGTCCCGGTCTCCTCGTCGATCCGGGCGATGCCGTCGCGCTTGGCCTCCTCGACCACCGATTCGGCCACCTTCGGCGCCACGTCGCGGTTGAAGACGCTGGGGATGATGTAGTCCTCGGCCAGGTCCTCCTCGGAGACCGCCAGCGCGATCCCCTTGGCGGCGGCGAGCTTCATCTCCTCGGTGATGCTGGGGGCGCCAGCGTCCAGGGCGCCGCGGAAGATGCCGGGGAAGGCGAGGACGTTGTTGATCTGGTTCGGGAAGTCGGAGCGACCGGTGGCCATGATCCGCACGTAGGGGGCGGCCTCCTCGGGCATCACCTCGGGAGTCGGGTTGGCCATCGCGAAGACGATCGCGTCGTCGTTCATCTTGCCGAGGGACTCGGGCTGGATGATCCCGGGGCCGGAGAGGCCGACGAAGATGTCCATGCCCTCGATTACGTCGTCCGGGTTGCCCTGGATCACGTCCGGGTTGGTCGTCTCCGCGTACCAGCGCTTGGCCTCGTTCATCTCGCCGGATTCGTAGTCCTCGCGCTTGGTCGAGACCGCGCCCTTGCGGTCGCAGCCGACGATCTGGGTGATCCCGGAGGCGAGCATCATCTTCGTCACCGCTACCCCGGCGGCGCCGAGGCCTACCACCATGACCCGCAGCTGCTCGATCGGTTTGCCGGTGATCTTCAGCGCGTTGAAGAGCGCCGCCATCGTCACCACCGCGGTCCCGTGCTGGTCGTCGTGGAAGACGGGGATGTCGATCGACTCCTTCAGCCGGTCCTCGATCTCGAAGCAGCGCGGGGCGGAGATGTCCTCGAGGTTGATGCCGCCGAAGGTCGGCGCCATCAGCTCGACCGCGCGGACGATCTCGTCGGCGTCCTGGGTGTCGAGGCAGATCGGGAAGGCGTCGACGCCGGCGAACTCTTTGAAGAGCATGCACTTGCCCTCCATCACCGGCATCGCCGCCTCGGGGCCGATGTTGCCGAGGCCGAGGACGGCGCTGCCGTCGGAGACGACCGCGACCGTGTTCTTCTTGATCGTGTACTCGAAGGCTTTGCTGCGGTCGGCGTGGATGTCCATGCAGACGCGGGCGACGCCGGGCGTGTAGGCCATCGAGAGGTCGTCGCGCGTTTTCACCGGGTACTTGTTGCGCATGTCGATCTTGCCGCCGCGGTGCATCTGCATCGTCCGGTCGACGTAATCGAGAACACGCGCCCCCCGCGTCGACCCGATCGCCCGCAGGATCCGCTCCCAATGGTCGCGGTCGGTGGCATCAATCGTGAACTCGCGGACCCGTTTCCCCTCCGGCCCGGCGCCAGGGACGAGGTCGACCCCCTGCAGCTGCCCCCCTGCCTCGGCGATCGCCGCAGTCAGGCGCCCCAGGGGCTCCTTCCGCGCATCGAGCTCGACGCGGATCGTGACGCTGTATTGAGCGCTGACTGCCATCGGCGGCTATCGAATCAGATTCGCGAGGCGGGCCCGGTCCGGTTCGGTTCCATAGGATCGTCGACTAATGAATCTTCGTCCGATCCTTTGCGCGTTCGCGGTTCTTCTCGTGGTCGGCGCGCCCGTTGGCGTGTCCGCTGCCATGGCGGACGACTACCTCGGCTATTACTCGAGCGGCTTCAAGCTCGAGGGCACGAACGGCTACGAAATCCTGATCGGCGGATTCTCGGAACGGCTCGACGGCCGAGGGAAGGTCTATGTCGGTGTCCGCCGAGCCGATGGCAAAGGGGGTATCGCCAGCTACGCCACTTCAGGGATCGTCTCGGAAGGGTTCCTCAAGGCCGACCTTGGAGAGCTGGGGCGGCTCGACATGGCGCTGCGGAAGTCCGGCCACGAAAAGACTGTTCACATCAAGTGCAGCCGCGATAGCTACCCCTTTGAACCGGGTGTGTACGAAGGCGTCGTCGAGTTCGAGGGCGAGGGCGGTTACACCAGCGCCCGCGCCACCAGCGTCGCAGAGCTGCCGCCGACCACGTCCTATTGCGGAAGCGGGAGCGGCTACGGCGAATCGAGAGGTCCGGGTGAGCCCGGTGCGAGGCTGCGCGGAGTCTCCTTCGCCCATGGACGCACCCTGTCCTTTCAGATCAACAAGAACCATCAAAGCGCGAGGACGTTCTTCAAAGCCGAGCTAGGCGAGCGCCGCGACGGCATCGTGATCCACCGCGCGGTGGAAGGCGTTGCTCCCGCCGGCGCCTTTCGCTACGACCCCAGGTTGGAGACGGCGCAGCTGGCGCCGCCGCAGCCCTTCTCAGGCTCAGCTGTCTTGGTGAGGGATCCAGACTCATTCCCGCCGCGCTGGTCAGGCGACCTCACCCTCGACTTCCTCGGCCACCCGGACGTTCCGCTCGCGGGGCCGCAGATCGGGGTCGCCCTCGCCCACGCCCATTTCACCCGCAGCAACAGCGCAGAAGTAAGCATCGGCGCCCGGTAAGCGATCCCCGGAGGGGGAGAGATCAAGGTCCCTGTCGACTTTGTTCGGATATGCCGAACAAAGTCGACACGACCGATTCGACCATCGCTGAGATCGCGGATCGGCAGTACGGAGTCATCACCGCTAAGCAGCTTGCGGCGTTGGGACTTGGGCGCGCGGCGGTCTCCGAACGTACTGGCGCGCGCCGACTCCACCGGATCCACCGCGGCGTCTACGCGGTCGGCCACCGCGGCCTGAGCCTTCACGGGCGTTTCATGGCAGCGGTCCTCGCTTGCGGTCCCGGCGCGGTCCTGAGCCACACCTCCGCCGCGGCCCTCTGGGAGCTCCTGCGCCCGATCGACGGCCCCGTGCACATCTCGGTCCCCTCAACCTCCGGCCGCTCTCGCCGTTCCGGCATCCACCTCCACCGGTGCCTCTCCCTCATTCCGCGCCCAGAGCCTTCCCCGTCGCCCTCCTACTCGCAGCAAGAAGGAGGGCGAGGGCGACGGGTCCTGACGACGTACCGCCACAACATCCCGGTCACGACTGTCGCTCGCACCCTCGAAGACCTCCAGCGCACCTCTTTCCTCGAATCCCATCTGATCCGTCGCGCCACCAGACAAGCCGAGATCAAGGGCTACCGCCTCGAGCACCTCATCGGCGACCGCACCCGCTCGGACCTTGAGGCCCTCTTCCTCGCCATCGTCCGCCGTTACCGGCCTCCCGCACCCAGAGGTCAACGTGAAGCTGAGCCGCTGGACCGTCGACTTCCTCTGGCGCTCTCACAACCTCGTGGTCGAGACGGATGTCTGGAGCTACCACCGCGGCTCGATCGCCTTCGAGGACGACCACGCCCGCGACCTGGATCTACGGCAGCAGGGCTACACCGTCCTCCGCTACGACGACACGCAGCTGGAGAACGAGCCGGATCGGGTTGCTGCGGACGTTGCGGCGGCGCTCTCTGTGTCCAGCGCCGCTCGCGGCTAGAGTCGCCCCCGTGCCCGACGCCGCCGCCGCGCCACAGCTCTTCCTGATCGACGGCAACAGCCTCGCCTACCGCGCCTTCTTCGCCCTGCCCGAGTCGATCGGGACCAGCGACGGGCGGCCGACGAACGCGATCTACGGGCTCGCTTCGATGCTGGTGAAAATCATCGACGAACACCACCCGCAGGGGGTCGTCGTCGCCTGGGACGCCGGCTACAGCGGCCGCGAGGTCACCTACGACCTCTACAAGGCCCAGCGCAAACCGCGCCCCGACCTGCTGCGCGAGCAGTGGCCCCATCTGATGCCGCTGGTCGACGCCTTCGGCTACACCAACGTCAAGGTCGACGGCTACGAGGCCGACGACGTCATCGCCTCGCTGGTCAGGCAAGCGCGCGAGCAGGGGATCGAGGTGATGGTCGTGACCGGCGACCGCGACGCCTACCAGCTGGTCGACGAGGGGGTGCGGGTGATGAGCACCTCGCGGGGGATCACCGAGACCAAGATCTACGACCGCGCCGCCGTCGAGGAGCGCTACGGCGTCCCGCCGGAGCTGATCACCGACCTGATGGGCCTGCGCGGCGACACCTCCGACAACATCCCCGGCGTCCCCGGGATCGGGGAGAAAACCGCGACCCAACTGCTGCAGCAGTTCGGCTCGCTGGAAGCGGTGCTGGAAAGCGTCGACGAGGTCTCCGGCAAAAAACGCAAGGAAAACCTCGTGGAGCACGCCGAGGACGCGCGCATGTCCAAGCAGCTGGCGACGCTGCAGTACGACATCGAGACCGGGGTGGACCTGGGGGAGGCGATGTCGAGCGAGCCCGACCGCGGCGCCCTGCGCGAGTTCATGCGCGAGTTCGAGCTGCGGGCGGTGCTGGAGCGGCTGGAAGAAGCGCTGCCCGAGGGCGACGCGGTTCCGGGCCGCCGGGTCGAGACCGAGCTGCAGGTCGCCGCGGAGGAGGGGGCCCCGGAGGACCTCGGCGAGGGCCCGGTGGCGCTGGGGATCGCCGGCGGGCGCTGGGCGGCGGCCGAAGCCGAGCGCGTCCTCGCCGGCGACAACACCCTCGATGAGCTCGCCGTCGCCCTTGGCGCCAAGCCCTTCGCGGCCCACGACGCGAAGTCGATCGGCGGCGGCCGCCACGGCCTGCTCGCCGCCGCCGCCCGCGAGCGGGTCGAGCTGAACCTCGACCACGACACGCTGATCGCCGCCTACCTGCTGGAGCCGCAGCGGCGCACCTACGACCTGGTCGAGCTGTCCGCCGACGCCGGGATCGGAATCGCCGAGGGCGCCGGCGCCGAGAAAACCGACGAGGACGACGGGCAGCTGGCGCTCGGCGAAGAGCTGGAGCCGGGACTGGAGCCCGCCGAGGAAGCGCGCCTGGTCGCCGCCCTCGCCGGCGTGCAGGCGCCGCGGATCGAGGAGCTGGGGCTGGAGCAGCTGCTGCGCGAGGTCGAGCTGCCGCTGGTCGGGGTGCTGGCAGCGATGGAGCGGGAGGGACTGAAGCTCGACGCGAAACGGCTCGCCGACGTCGGCGCCGGCTTCGGCGAGCGGATCGACACCCTCGAACGCGAGATCTACGGGCTGGCCGAGGAGGAGTTCACGATCGGCTCGCCCCAGCAGGTCGGCCGCGTCCTCTTCGAGAAGCTCGGCCTCACCCGTAAGCGCCGCGGCAAAACCGGGTTTTCGACCGACGCCCGCGTCCTCGCCCAGATCCGCGACGAGCACCCGATCGTCGAGAAGATCGAGCAGTGGCGTGAGCTGACGAAGCTGAAGAACACCTACCTCGACTCGCTGCCGGAGCTGATCGACCCCAAGACCGGCCGCGTCCACACCACCTTCAACCAGGCCTCGACCACCACCGGCCGCCTCTCCAGCACCAACCCCAACCTGCAGAACATCCCGATCCGGACCGAGATCGGCCGCCCGGTCCGCGCCTGTTTCGTCGCCGAAGAGGGGGCGCGGCTGCTCTCCGCCGACTACAGCCAGGTCGAGCTGCGCGTGCTCGCCCACGTCGCCGACGAGGGCGTCCTCAAGGACGTCTTCCACAAAGGCGAAGACGTCCACGCCGCGACCGCCGCTGAGGTCTTCGAAATCGAGCGCGACGAAGTCGACGTCGGCCAGCGCTCGAAGGCGAAGATGGTCAACTTCGGGATCGTCTACGGGCTCACCGGGTTCGGCCTCTCCGACCGCCTCAACATCCCCCGCAAGGAGGGCGAGGAATTCGTCTCCCGCTACCTCGAGCGTTTCCCGGCCGTCCGCGCCTTCCGCGAGCAGGTGATCGAGCGGGCTCAGGAGGAGGGTTTCGTGCAGACCCTGATGGGCCGCCGCCGGCCGATCCCCGAGCTGCGATCGGGCAACCCGAACACGCGCCGGCTCGGCGAGCGGCTGGCGATCAGCACGGTGATCCAGGGAACCGCCGCCGACATCATCAAGGTCGCGATGGTGCGGGCCGAGGCGG
>JBJMKN010000003.1:0-36112 GCA_045805765.1 Solirubrobacterales bacterium | reverse complement strand
TGGCGCATCAGGACGCAACGCTCGGTCTCCGTGCTCAGTGCCCCGGGACCCCCACCGACACCCTCCCGCGACAGCAGGTCTGCTTCGAACTTTCGCGAGACCGCAAAAATGCCTTCTGAGGAAGGATTTTTGCGGTCTCGGTGAAGAACTGAAGTTCAAGGACTGTCGCTGGAGGGACGGGTGTCCCCTGGCCGACCGGCGTCCTGTTCCTCGCACTGACCACTCGTCGAGAGCTAGTGAGTTTGCGGCGAGGAACCCAGGGAGGTCAGGGACACCCGTCCCTCCCTACCGCAAACGCTTCCGACATTGACCACATCCTGGTGGGGTCAAACTCGGATGCGCTACCAGAGGGTCCTCGCCGGCTTTTTGGCACGGCGACGAGGGCCGCGCACCCCTGCCCGGCCCTCGCTATCTCCCGCCGTAAGTTCGTTATTTGATGTGGAAGCCGGAGATCGCGCGTGCGATTACGAGCTGCTGGATCTCTGAGGTTCCCTCGAAGATCGTGTAGATCTTCGAATCGCGGTGCATCCGCTCGACCGGGAACTCGCGCGTGTAGCCGTTGCCGCCGAGGATCTGGATCGCCCGCTCGGTCACCCAGACGGCGACCTCGCCGGCCTTGAGCTTCGACATCGAGCCCTCGGCGTTTTCGAATTTGTGGCCCTGGCGGCCCATCCAGGCGGCGCGCCAGACGAGCAGGCGGGCGGCGTCGATCTCGAGCTTCATGTTCGCCAGGTCGAAGGCGATCGACTGGTTCTCGACGATCTTGCGGCCGAACTGTTCGCGCTCTTTGGCGTAGTCGAGGGCGTACTCGTAGGCGGCCCGGGCGATCCCGAGCGCCTGCGCGCCGACGGTCGGGCGGCTTGCCTCGAAGGTCTGCATCGCCGCCTGCGATTTGGCTTTTTTGCCCTCGCGGACGCGGGCGAGCCGTTCGTCGAGCTTCTCTTTGCCGCCCAGCAGGCAGGAGCCCGGGACGCGGCAGTCGTCGAGGTGGACGTCGGCGGTGTGGGAAGCGCGGAGGCCGTGCTTCTTCACCTTGGCGCCCTGCTCGCAGCCCGGCGTGTTGGGCGGGATGACGAAGGCGGCGTGGCCGCGCGAGCCGAGCTCCCGATCGACCGAGGCGATGATGACGTGGACGTTGGCGATGCCGCCGTTGGTCGCCCAGGCCTTCTGGCCGTTCAGCACCCATTCGTCCTTCGCCTCGTCGTATTTGGCGCTGGTGCGGATGCCGGAGACGTCGGAGCCCGCGTCCGGCTCCGAGGCGCAGAAGGCGCCGAGCTTGACGTCGTCCGCGTCGCCGTAGCACTGGGGGATCCACTCCCCCATCTGCTCCGGGGTTCCCTGCCCGAAGATCGCTGCGACCGCGAGGGTCGTGCCCATGATCGCCATGCCGATCCCGGCGTCGCCCCAGAAGAGCTCCTCGTTGGCGATCGGGAGCGTCAGGCCGGTCTCGTCAGCCCAGAACTGGCCGACGGCTTCGAAGCTGTAGAGGCCGATCTTGGCGGCCTCCTGGATCACCGGCCACGGCGTTTCCTCGCGCTCGTCCCACTCCTCGGCGGCGGGCCGGACGACGCCCTCGGCGAAGCCGTGCACCCACTCGCGGATGTCCTTCTGGTCTTGGTTTAGCTCGAGCGTGAACTTCGGCTCGCCCTGAGCGTCGGACGTGGAGTTGGCCTCGTCGAGCAGCGCTTGCGCGTCGACGTCGGCGACAGAGGAATCAGCCATGGCGGCGAATTCTACATAGATTGGTGTCGCGTCAAAAATCGCGGAGGTCGAAGGCGCGCAGCCCCTCGCTGCCCTCGTCGGAGCAGTCGAAGAAGCGTTTGTTGACGCAGCCGTAGGAGCCGCCTTCGCCCTCGTAGGCCTGCTCGACCGTGAACTGGCAGTGCGGCAGCGGCTCCCCGGTCATCTTCACCCCGCCGAAGCCACCCTTCTCGAGGACCGCGCTGAGCTCGATCTCCGCCCCGTAGACCTCCTGCATGCAGCCGACGTACTGCTCGCCGCTGAGGCGGTCGACGTAGCTGTAGAGGTAGCGGCAGCCGAGCTCTATGCAGCCGCGCGGCTCGACCATCTTGTCGCAGAAGGAGCGGCACTGGCGGCACTCGCCGACCGTGGTGCGCGTTGCGGTCATTCGAAAAGCTTAGGGATGCCAGAGCGCGGAACCAAGCGGCTCAGGACGCTCACGCCGCGATCGCGGTCGCACCCAAGACATGGTCCAACTCGGTGCGCAACATGCCGGAGGGCTTGACCCGGTAGCCCTCGCCGACCTTGAAGCGCCGCTCGCCGACGACGAGGAAGACCTCGGCGTCGCCCTTGTGGTGCTCGAGGACCGCCTTCACTTCCTCGCAAAGCTCGTCGTTCCAGCGCGCGAGGTCGATCGGCACCTCGAATGGGCCGGCCGGCGCCGCGGTCGCAGCCGGGGCAAGCTTCGCCGCCTTCTGGATCTCGGCTTGGTCGGGTTCGAAGCGCTGCGCCTCCTGGACGACCAGCTTCGTCTCGCCGCGGTCCTTGTGGTCGAGGCGGCCGCGGACGAGGACGATCGCGTCGGGCTCGATGATCGAGGCGCTCTCGGCCTCGTCGGCCTTGAAGACGAGCATCTCCACCTGCCCTTCGACGTCGTCGAGCGTCGCGAACATCATCTGGTTGCCGCTCTTGGTGCGGATCTTCTTGCACTCGACGACGATCCCGCCGACCGTCACCCAGGCGCCGTCGGGCTTGCTCGCCAGCTGGGCGATGCTGCAGTCGACGCGAGCCCGCAGCGCCGGCCCGACTTCAGTCAGCGGGTGCGAGGAGAGGTAGGTGCCGAGCGTCTCCTTCTCCATCGAGAGCATCTCGGCGCGGTCGAACTCGGCGCCGGGGATCGGCGGCCGGTGGTGGGTCTGCGACTGCGCTCCCCCGCCCCCGGCCTCTTCGCCGAAGTCGAAGATCGAGCCCTGGCCGAGCTGCGCGTCGGCCTGCGCCTTCTGGCCCGCCGACTGCGCCGCCGGCAGCGTCTCCAGCATCCCTTTGCGGCTGTCGCCGGTCGAGTCGAGGGCGCCGCACTTGACCAGGCATTCGATCGCCCGTTTGTTCACGGCGCGGCTGTCGACCCGCTCGCAGAAGTCCCAGATCGACTCGATCGGTTTCTCCTCGCGGGCGCGGAGGATCGCCTCGACCGCGGCGTGGCCGACGTTCTTGACCGCGTCGAGGCCGAAGCGGATCGCGTTCTCGGAGACGACGAAGCTGTGGCCGGAGGAGTTGACGTCGGGCGGCAGGACTTCGATCCCCATCTCCGCGCAGCGGTTGACGAAGAACGGGACCTTGTCTTTGGTGTTCATCACCGAGGAGATCACCGCCGCCATGTACTCGGCCGGATAGTTGGCCTTGAGGTAGGCGGTGCGGTAGGAGATCAGCCCGTAGCAGGCGGCGTGGGACTTGTTGAAGGAGTAGTCGGCGGCGGCTTCGTTCAGCTTCCAGAGGTCCTGGGCAACGCTCCGGTCGGTCCCGGACTCGGCCAGGCCTTCCATGAATTTGTCCTTCATCGTCGCCATCAGGTCGCGCTTCTTCTTGCCGATCGCCTTGCGCAGGTCGTCCGCCTCGGCGCCCGAGAAGCCGGCCATCTGGCGGGCGATCTGCATCAGCTGCTCCTGGTAGATGACGCAGCCGTGGGTCTCCTTGGTGATCGCTTCCATCCGCGGGTCCGGGTAGCGGACCGTGGACGGGTCTTTCTTGCCCTTCGCGTAGGTGGGGATATAGGCCATCGCGCCGGGCCGGTAGAGGGCGCCGAGAGCGACGATGTCGGCGAACTCGGTCGGTTTCACCCGCCGCAGGGCGTCCCGCATCCCCTCGCTCTCGAACTGGAAGACGCCGGTCGAGTCGCCGGCGGCGAGCATCTCGTAGGTCTTCGCGTCGTCGATCGGGATCTGCTCCATGTCGATCCGCTCGCCGCGCGAGCGCTCGATGATGTCGATCGCGTCCTCGATCACGTCGAGGTTGCGAAGGCCGAGGAAGTCCATCTTCAGCAGCCCGATCTCCTCGATCGGCCCCATCGAGTACTGGGTGACGATCTTGTACTGGCGCTCGGGTTTGCCCGAGCCGTTGCCGTTGCCGTTGCCGTTGGCGGGCGGCGGCGCCGGGGCAGTCTTGTCCTCGGCCAGCTGCAGGGGGACGATCTCGTGCAGCGGCCGGTCGGCGATGACGACGGCGGCGGCGTGGATCGAGTTGTTGCGGATGATCCCCTCGAGGCCCTGGGCGACGTCGAGGACCTTTTTCGCGTCGGGGTCGGAGTCGTAGGTCTTGCGCAGCTCCTGGCCGCTCTTCAGGCATTCCTCGAAGGAGGGGCTGCGGCCCATGATCGGCTCCGGGATCTGCTTCGCCAGCCTGTCGCCGGTGGCGTAGTCGAAGCCGAGGACGCGGGCGGCGTCGCGGGTGGCCGCGCGCGGCGCCATCTTGCCGAAGGTGATGATCTGGGCGACCGACTCGCGGCCGTATTTGTCGCCGACGTAGCGAATCATCCGCTCGCGGCCGCGGACCGAGAAGTCGATGTCGATGTCCGGCATCGATTTGCGGCCGGGGTTGAGGAAGCGCTCGAACATCAGCCCTTCGGCGAGCGGGTCGAGGTCGGTAATCCGCAGGCAGTAGGAGACGATCGAGCCGGCGGCGGAGCCGCGGCCGGGGCCGACCGCGATCCCGTTCTGCTTCGCGTAGCTGACGAAGTCCCAGACGATCAGGAAGTAGGACTCGAAGCCCATCTCCTCGATCACCCCGAGCTCGAACTCAAGCCGCTCGACCGCCTCGGCCGGCGGCGGCTCGCCGTAGCGGGCGCGCAGCCCGTCCATCGCGATCCGGCGCAGCATCGCGCCCGGCTCCTCACCGTCGGGCGTCGGATAGCGCGGCAGCAGCAGCTTGCCAAGCTCAATGTCGATCTGGCAGCGCTCGGCGATCTCCAGCGTCGTCGGCACCGCCTCCGGCCACTCGGCGAAGGACTCGGCCATTTCGGCGTTGTCCTTGATGTAGAACTCGTTCGTGTCGAAGCTCATCTTCGGCATCTGCAGCGTCGACTTCGTCTGCACGCAGAGCAGCGCCGCGTGGTTGTCGAAGTCCTCGCGGCGCAGGTAGTGGACGTCGGCGGTCCCGACCAGCGGCCGGTTCAGCTCGCGGGCGAAGCGGACGATCCCCTGGTTGGCCTTGTCCTGCTCTTCGATCCCGTTCTTCTGCACCTCGAAGTAGACCTGGTCGGGGCCGAAGGCCTGGATCAGGTCGTCGAGGTGGGCGCGGGCGTCATCGTTGCGCTCTTCGATCAGGCGGCGGCAGAAGCGGGACTGCAGGCAGCCGGTGAGGACGATCACGCCCTCCGAGTGCTGGGCCAGCAGATCCATGTCGACGTTGGCCTTGCCGCGTGAGAAGCCCTCGAGGAAGCCGGCGGAGGTGAGCTTGACCAGGTTCGAGAAGCCCTGGTCTGATTCGGCCAGCAGCGTCAGGTGGTTGCGCTCGTACCGCGTCTGTTCCTTGATCGTGTGGCGGTCCTCGACGAGGTAGGCCTCGAGGCCGACGATCGGCTTGATCCCGTGCTTCGCGCAGGCCTTGTAGAGGTCGACGGCGCCGTTCATGACGCCGTGGTCGGTGAGGCCGAGGGCCGGCTGGCCGAGCTCCGCCGCCCGCGCCGCCATCGCGTCGATCTTGCAGGCGCCGTCGAGCAGCGAGTACTCGCTATGGGCGTGTAGGTGGACGGCGGCGGGATTGCTCACGGGCGAGGTCGAGCATGCCAAATAGGCATGTCGGAACCGTGGGGGTGCCGTGACGGTTTCGCGCTACTTCCGTGCTGATCCGGTGCGGTTAAGCCTCCCCTTACCCGCAAACCCAGGCGCTGGTACCGGAATCGGCCCAGATTTCGGCGGCGATCCGGTCCTGTTCGGCCTTCGGGGCGTTCTGGGGCTCACCCTGACCGCCGTACAGTTCCCAGGTCGAAGGGAGGATCTGGTAGGCGCCGCCGGCGCCGCTGGTGGGGTTGACGGCGCTGTAGTTGCCCCCCGACTCGCACATCACGATGTAGGTCGGGATCGAGTACGGCCCGCCGAGCCAGCGGCCGACTTCTTCTTCGGCCTCGGCTTCCGATTCGGCGAGGCGGGCCGCCTGGATCTCGTCGACCCATTCGGCAATGTCGGATTTCAGCGTCGCCAGCGATGCTTCGCGGCTCGCGCTCAGCGACTCCAGCCGGGCAGCCGCGGCCTCGGCGGCGGCGCGGACGGCGGCGATTTCGGCCCGGGCCGCCTCGAGGCGTTCGTCGTAGGCGACCGCTTCCGCGCGCAGGTCGGCGACCCGCAGCACCTGGCGGTGGACAGCGGCCCGCACTTCGGCGACGCGGTCGGCGAGGGCGCTGTCGGCTTCGGAGATCGCCCGCAGGTAGTCGCTTTGGGCGACGAGGTCGTCGTAGTCGCCCGAGCCGAAAACGAGGTCGGCGGTGGTGGGGGTGCCGCTCTCGTAGATCGCGACGAGCCGCGCCGCCAGCACGTCGCGAGAGCGGCGCAGCCGCGCCTTCTCGGCCGCCAGCCGGTCCTGGGTCGCATTCAGCTTGCGAGCCAGCTCGGCGGCGCGCTCCCGGCCTTCGGCCAGCAACTGCGTCAGTTCTTCCTCTTCGGCCGCGGCGTCCTTCGCTTCGGCTTCGGCGCTTCCCAGTTCGGCGGTCGTCGCCTGCAGCTGCGAGGAGAGCGAGCCGGCCTCCTCGCGAGCCGTCGCCAGCTTCGCTTCCAGATGCTCGGCTTCGGTCGCGCCGGCGCTGCCGACGGCCACGGCAAGGCCGGCGAGCAGCGCGCAAAGCAGCGCTGCGGCGCAGATCCGACCAAGATCTCTATTCAGCTGAAGCGGCCGCACGACGAGGGCCGAGGCTAGCGATGCGGCCCCGAAATCCCTGCAAGTTGCCGATAACCCGCAAGCGAAGTTGCGGTCGGCCCGTCAGCCTTCCGGGGCGTCGCGGGTGGCGAAGTAGGCGAGCAGCGCCGCGGCGGCAACACCGGCGACTCCGAGGCCGATCCGCGTCTCGCGGCGGTAGCGGCGGCGCATGTAGCGGAAAGCAAACTTGACCGAGGCTTTGCCGACTCGGTTGTACATCAGCCCTCCTCCCGCTCGCGCAGGTGATGGGCCATCCGCGACTGCAGCGACCAGAGCTCTATGAAGCCGGGCGATGCGGTCTGCTTGAAGAGGCCGCCGGACTCGGCGAAGCCGGCCAGGCTGGCGTCGTAGACCGCGTTGGGCGAGGAGCGGGTGACGACGCGGACGCTGCCTTTGTAGAGGCGCAGGCCGATCTCCCCGGTCACCTGGGCGTTGACCGCGTCCATGTAGGCGTCGAGGTCGGAGCGCAGCGGCTCCCACCAGAGGCCGGCGTAGACGAGGTAGCCCCACTTCTGGTCCAGGGCCGGCTTGAACTGGTTCTGGTGGATCGTCCCGACCAGGCGCTCGAGCTCCTCGTGGGCGGTGAGGACGATCGCCGCCGCCGGCACCTCGTAGATGTCGCGGACCTTGAGCCCGACGATCCGGTCCTCGATGTGGTCGACGATGCCGACGCCGTGGCGGCAGCCGATCTCGGCGGCCCGTTCCAGCAGGTCCACAAGCTCAAGGCGCTCGCCGTTGAGCGAGGCCGGGACGCCCCGCTCGAACCCGACCGTGACCGTCTCCGGCTCGTCGGGCGCCTCCTCGGGCCGCGTCACCAGCTGGAAGACGTCGTCTTCGGGCGCGCGCTCGAGGTCCTCGATCCAGCGCCCCTCCGACGACCGCCCCCACAAGTTGTCATCGATCGAATATGGCGCGACCTCGGTCCCGCCCTTGACGGGGATCCCGTTCTCGCGCGCGTAGGCGATCTCCTCGTCGCGGCCCATCGCCCAGGTGCGCACCGGCGCGATCGTCTTCAGCTCCGGCGCCAGCGTCGCCACCGTCGCCTCGATCCGGACCTGGTCGTTGCCCTTGCCGGTGCAGCCGTGGGCGATCGTGTCGCAGCTCGACTGCCGCGCGTACTCGACCGCGAGCTGGGCGATCAGCGGCCGGCCGAGGGCGGTGAAGAGCGGGTAGCCGTTGCCGTAGATGGCGTTGGCCTTGATCGCCGGGGCGACGAACTCGGTGGCGAAGCGCTCGCGGGCGTCGACGACGTGGCACTCGACCGCCCCCAGCTGCAGCGCCTTGCGTTCGACGACCTCGTAGTCCTCGCCCGGCTGGCCGAGGTTGACGGTGAGGCAGACGACTTCGGCTTCGTAGTTGTCCTGGATCCACTTCAGCATCACGCTCGTGTCGAGGCCGCCCGAGTAGAGCAGGAGGACGCGATGGACGTTGGCGGGGTCCGCCTCGTAGGTGGCGGTCTGCTGGGGCTCAGGTGTCACGGGGCGGGAAGTCTCTCACGCCGCCCGTGATCGGGACTTCTAGGGAGCTTCGATCCCGCCGGCGCCGCCTTCTTCTTCTGGCGGGGGGACTTCTTCCGGTTCTTCTTCTTCAGGCGCTTCTTCGTCTTCTTCGACCGTCGGTTCTTCTTCGGTCGTGGTCGTCGTCGATTCCGTCGTCGTCGTGGTCGAGCTTTCGGTCGTCGTCGGCGTCGTCGAAGTCGTTTCGATGCTGGAGGTGGTGGTCTCGCCGCCGTCGTCGCTGCCGGCGATCACGATCACGGCGATCAGGAGGCCGACGATCACCGCGATCAGCCCGGCGACGAGCAGGCGCATGTTGCCGTGCGGGCGCTCCCCGTCCGGCCCACGGCCGCCAGGGCCACGGTCTTCGGGCCCCATCAGGCGGGTCGGGTCCTCGTGCATCTCCTTAAGCCTCCGGTCCGAGGATCGCGTCGAGGATCGCGTCGGTGTCCTCGATCTCGAAACCGATTCGCAGTCGCTCGGCGATCTCCTCTCTGCTGCTCCCGGAAACCGCCAGCTGCGTCGCCAGCAGGCGCGCTCCGGCGGGATCGCCGCGGCGGCCCTCGGCCGGCTCCCGCGGCGGCTCTGGGGGAACCTCGACGGGGGTGCCTCGATCGTCGACCGCGCGCAGGCGCGGCGCCGGCGCCTCGGGTTGCGGCGGCGGCTCCTCGCCCACTCCTGGCTCGCTGCCGATCCGGTCCCTGGCGACTTCCAGCGTCGCCTGCAGGCGCTCGGCCTCCCGGCGCAGCGCTGTCGCCTGCCCCAACAGCGTCTCGATCAGGTCGGAGAGCTCCCCCACGCGGCCCTCGGCGGCGCGCTCTGCTTCCGCCCGGGCCTGGGCGAGATACCGGCGCGCCTGCGCTTCGGCGTCGTCGATCACGCCCTGGGCCGCGCGCTCGGCGGCCTCGACGATCGCCTCCAGCCGCTCGGCGGTGTCGGTGCGCAGGGCGCTCTGGTCCTCGGTGATGTCGCTCGGCTTGCCGCGGCGTCTCATCGCGAGGACAACCCTAGAAGCGATTCCGAAATCAAGTCGACGGCTTTGTCGACGTGGTCGGAATCGATCACCAGCGGCGGCAGCAGGCGCAGGGTGTCGGGGCGCGGAGCGTTGACGACGAGGCCGCGCTCGAGCAGGTCGGCGGTGACGGCGGCGGCGTCGATCCCCTCCTCGAGGCCGACTCCGATCATCAGCCCGCGGCCGCGGGTTTCCCGCACCCCGCCGAGGCCGTCGAGGCGCTCGCAGAGGTAGGCGCCGAGCTCGCGGACGTGCCGCAGCAGGACCGGGTCGTCGACGATCGCGAGGACGGCCAGCGCGGCGGCGGTGGCGACCGGGCCGGCGGCGAAGGTCGAGCCGTGGTCGCCGGGGCCAAGCACCTCGGCGGCGGCGGGGCCGGTGACGCAGGCGCCGATCGGGAAGCCGCCGCCGAGGCCCTTGGCGCTGGTGAGGACGTCGGGCCGGACAGGGGTCTGCTCGTAGGCCCAGAGCGAGCCGGTGCGGCCGACCCCAGTCTGGATCTCGTCGAAGATCAGCAGCGCGCCGACCTCGTCGCAGGCCTGGCGGGCCGCCAGCAGCGCCTCGTCGGCGATCGGGAAGACGCCGGACTCGCCCTGGATCGGCTCGATCAGGACGGCGGCGGTGCTCTCGCCCACCGCCTCGCGCAGGGCGGCGGCGTCGTTCCGCGGCACTGCCCGGAAGCCGGGCAGCATCGGCCCCAGCGCCTCGTTTGCCGCCAGCGCCGGCGTCGCCGAGAGGGCGCCGTAGGTGCGGCCGTGGAAGTCGCTCTCGAAGCTGACGATCTCGGGACTGGAGACGCCGCGGCCGTGGGCGTGCTTGCGGGCGATCTTGATCGCGCACTCGTTCGCCTCGGTCCCAGAGTTGGCGAAGAAGACGCGGCCGCCGAGGCTCGACTCCGAGATCCGCGCGGCCAAGCGCGCCATCGGCTCGGTGTAGAAGAGGTTGGAGACGTGCATCAGGCGCTGGGCCTGATCGCGCACGGCCTTGACGACGTCGGGGTGGCAGTGGCCGACCGAGCAGACCGAGATCCCGGTGAGGAAGTCGAGGTAGCGCTTGCCGTCGGCATCCCAGAGCAGCGGCCCCTCGCCGCGGACGAAGTCGACCGGCGCCCGCTTGTAGGTCCGCATCAGGTAGCGGTCCTCGAGCGCCTGGGTCTCTTCGAGGCCGATTCCCTCGACGACGTCGCTCATGGGGTGACCATGGTGCCGATGCCGGCGTCGGTGAAGAGCTCCAGCAGGAGGCTGTGGGGAGCGCGGCCGTCGATGATGTGGGCCGACTGGGCGCCGCCGCGGATCGCGTCGGCGCAGGCCTGCAGCTTCGGCCGCATCCCCCCTTCCAGGCTCGGCAATTTCTCGTCTACTTCGGCCACCGTGGCCTGCGAGATCCGCGAGCTTTCGTCGCTCGGGTCCTCGAGCCAGCCGACGACGTCGGTGAGGAAGATCGCCTTGTGGGCGCCGAGCGCGGCGGCGACCTTGCCCGCCGCCTCGTCGGCGTTGACGTTGTAGGACTGGCCGCTGCGGTCGGAGGCAGAGGAGGCGATCACCGGGATGTAGTCGGCGGCGATGTGGTTGAGGACGTCGACGTCGACCCGCTCGATCGAGCCGACGAAGCCGACCTGCTCGGCGTTCGCGACCGGCGCCACCTCGAAGAGGTTTCCGTCCTCGCCGGAGAGGCCGACCGCGGCCTGGCCGTGGCGGTTGAGGCGCTGGACGATTTCCGAGTTGAGCTTGCCGGCAAGGACCATCTGCGCGACCTCGACCGTCTCAGCGTCGGAGACGCGCAGGCCCTCGTGGAAGCGGACCTCGAGGTCGAGTTTCTCCATGTAGCGGGTGATCTCGGGGCCGCCGCCGTGGACGATCACCGGGTTGAGGCCGACGTACTTGAGGAGGACGACGTCGGCGGCGAAGTCTTCGCGCAGCCCCTCGTCGAGCATCGCCGCGCCGCCGTACTTGATTACCACCGTGCGGCCGTGGAACTCGCGGATGTAGGGAAGCGCCTCGAGGAGGGTGGCGACGCTGCTGTCGTGCGCGGCGGCGTGGTTGTTGTTGATGTCAGTCATCTCGGCTCACGTCGTGTATTCCGCGTTCAGCTTCACGTACTCGTAGCCGAGGTCGGAGAACCAGACGTGGGCGCTGTGCTCGCCGCGGCCGAGCCGCAGGCCGATCTCGGCCTCCTCGACGTCGGCGCCCAGCTCCTCGGCGTCGATGTTCTCGGCCCCCAGCTCCGGCAGCTCCTCGCCGGCGAGGGCGGCGCCGGCCGCCTGCGCGATCCGGCCCCAGTTGGGGTCGCGGCCGAAGAGCGCCGTCTTCACCAGCGGCGAGTTGGCGATCGCGCGGGCGACCCGCTCGGCCTCGGCCTGCGTCGCCGCCTCGGTCACCTCGATCCGGCCGGTGCGCACCGCGCCCTCGCCGTCGCGGACGATCTCGATCGCCAGCTGCATCAGCACCGCCTCCAGCAGGCCCTCGGGGAGCGGCTGTCCGGAGGCGCCTGATGCCTGCAGGAGCACGGTGTCGTTGGTGCTCATCTGGCCGTCGACGGTGATCCGGTTGAAGGAGCCCTGGACGGCGGCGCGCAGGCGCGCGTCGGCGTCGGCGACGACGGCGTCGGTCTGGATGAAGCAGAGCATCGTCGCCATGTTCGGCTCGATCATCCCCGCCCCCTTCGCCTGGGCGGAAAGCGTCACGCCGCCGGCGCGCAGGGTGCAGCGCTTGGGCCAGCGGTCGGTGGTGAGGATCGCGTCGGAGAAGGCGCTGCCGCCGCCGGGCGCGAGGGTCTTCGCCGCTTCGGCGATGCCGCCGAGGACGGCGTCGACCGGCAGCGGGACGCCGATCGTCCCGGTCTCGGCGACGGCGACCTGCGGCTGCCCGAGCCCCAGCTGGTCGGCAGCGACGGTGGACATCGCCAGCGCGTCGGCGAAGCCCTGCTCTCCCGTCTCGGCGTTGGCGTTGCCGCTGTTCACGACCGCGGCGCGAATGCCGCCGGCGTCGCAGCGCTCCCGACAGACCCGGATCGGCGCCGCGGCGGAGGCGTTGCGGGTCAGCAGAAGGGCCGAGCTGACCTCCTCGGAATCGCAGACGACGAGGCCGACGTCGGTGCGGCCGCCGCCCTTCAGCCCGCAGTGGGCGCCGCCGGCGCGGAAGCCGGGCGCGAGCTGGTTGGGGTCGAGCTCCTCGACGCCGTCGGGGGTCTCGACCCACCGAGATCTGAAGAAGCTCACAGCAACCCCTCCGTCTCGTCGAGGCCGAGCATCAGGTTGAGGTTCTGCACGCCCTGGCTCGAGGCGCCCTTCCAGATGTTGTCGATCGCCGAGAAGGCCATCACCTTCCCCCGCTCCTCAACCGTCACGTAGACGTGGCACTCGTTGGTGTCGCGGACGGCGCGCAGGTTCGGCGGGCCGTCGAGGACGTGGACGAAGGGCTCATCGGCGTAGCGCCGCTCGTAGAGGTCACGGACCGCCTCCACCGAGGTGCCCTCGGAGAGGGTCGCAAAGCAGGTCGCCAGCTCGCCCTGGTCGAGCGGCAGCAGGTGCGGGACGAAGGTGACCGGCGCCGGGCTGCCGAGCGCCGCCAGCTCCTGCTCGATCTCGGGCCGGTGCCGGTGCCCCTCGGTCTTGTAGGGGAAGGCGTTCTCGGTCATGTTCGAGAAGTGGACGAGGTCGTCGCTGGCGCGCCCGTAACCCGAGGTCCCCTGCATCGCGGCGACGAAGACCTCGGAGACCAGCCCCTGTTCGGCCAGCGGCGCCAGCGCCAGCACGCTCGCGGTCGGGTAGCAGCCGGGGGTGGCGACCAGCTCCGCCTCGCGCAGCTCCTCGCGGTAGATCTCGGTCAGCCCGTAGACGCCGGTGCCGAAGAGATCGGGGGCGCCGTGGTCGCCGTACCAGCGCTTGTAGGTGTCGATGTCGCGCAGCCGGAAGTCGGCCGAGAGGTCGACGACGAGGATCCCCGCCGCGCGCAGGGCGGCGTCGGTCGGGGCGGCGGCGCCATGGGGATAGGCGACGATCGCCGCGTCGACCTCGGGCAGGTTCCCGAGGTCGAGCTCGGTCAGCTCGATCGGCGCCCGGTAGCGCGGGTAGAGCTCGCTCAGCCTCTTGCCGGCGTCGCTGCGCGAGGTCGCGGCGACGAGCTCCAGGCCCGGGTGGTCGTGGACGATCTGGGCCGCGAGCGCCCCGGTGAAGCCGGAGGCGCCGGCGACCAGCACGCGCTTATTCACGCAGCGTCCCCCCGATCTGGTCCAGCCTCGCCTTGATCGCCTCGCGCAGGCCGGCGACCTCCTCGTCGGTGAGGGTGCGGTCGGGGGCGCGGAACTCGAGGTTGAGGGCGAGGCTCTTGCGGTCCTCGCCGAGCTGCTCGCCTTCGAAGAGGTCGAAGACCTCGGCCCCCTGCAGAAGCTCGCCGCCGCCGGCGCGGATCGCCTCGCTGACGGCTTCGGCGGGAACGTCGGCGGGTACGACAACCGCGAGGTCCTGGTAGACGGCCGGGAAAGTGGTGACGTCCTCGTAGCGCTCCTCGCCGACGGTCGCGGCGTCGATCAGCGGCGCGGCGTCGATTTCGAAGGCGACGGCGGCGTCGAGGTCCCAGGCACGGCAGGCCAGCGGGTGAACCTCGCCGAGCCAGCCGGCGGCGGCGCCGTCGATCGAGACGGCGGCCGACCGGCCCGGGTGCAGGAACGGCTGCTCGGCGGGCGCGAAGGAGAGCTCGACCCCAAGCTGGCGCGCGAGCGCTTCCAGCGCTCCCTTGAGGGCGAAGAAGTCGGCGGCCTCGCCGCCACCGCGCCACGAGCGCTCGCTCAGCGCCCCGGCCGCGAGCGCCGCGAACCGGTGCGGCTCGGAGAACGGCGCCGGCTGGTCGCCGGCGAAGTGCCCGGCCAGGGGATCGACCGCCTCGGCCGCAGTCGCGTCCTGCAGGTAGACCCGGGCGGATTCGAAGAGGGCTAGGTCGCCGGCGCCGCGAGCGCTGTTGCGGGCGGCGACGTCGAGCAGCGAGCCGAGCAGGGTCGTCCGCATCGCCGACTGCTCCTCTGAGAGCGGGTTGGCGAGCAGGACCGGGGTCGCGCGCGGGTCGCCCTCGGGGATCCGCAGCCTCCCCGCCTCGCCGGGGTCGGTGAAGCTCCAGCCGACCACCTGGTCGAAGCCGAGGTCGCGGAGGCCGTCCTCCGCCCGCCGCCGCAGCCGCTGTGCGCGGCTGAGGCCGCCGACCTCGGTGCCGGTCGCGGGCAGCGTCGTCGGCAGGTGCTCGTCGATGCCGTGGACCCGCGCCACCTCCTCGATCAGGTCGACTTCGCGGGTGACGTCGTAGTGGCGATCGGGCGGGACCGTGACCTCGAGGTCCTCGCCGTCGGCACTCGCCTCGAAGCCCAGCCGCTCCAGGTAGGCCTTCTGCTCGTCCTGGGAGATCGTCATCCCCAGCAGGCCCTCGACCCGGCTCGCCCGCAGGCGCAGCCGCCGCGGCTCCGGGATCTCGGCCGCCTCGTCAATCGTCCCCGGCACCATCTTGGCGCCGCAGAGCTCGACCAGGAGCCGGGAGGCGATCCGCTGCGCCCGCAGGCACAGCGCTGGGTGCAGCTGCTTCTCGAAGCGCGAGGAGGCCTCGGAGCGCAGCCCGAGCATCCGCGAGGTGCGAAGGATGTTGGTCCCGTTCCAGCAGGCGACCTCGAGCAGGACGCGGGTGGTCTGATCGGAGACCTCGGAGCGCTGGCCTCCCATGATCCCGGCGATCCCCGAGGGGCCCTCGCGGTCGCAGACGAGAACGGTCTCGGCGTCGAAGCTGCGCTCGACCTCGTCGAGGGTCGTCATCTTCTCGCCGTCGGAGGCGGTGCGGACGATCAGCTCGCCGCCGGGCACCTTGTCGAGGTCGAAGGCGTGGAGCGGCTGCGCAGTCAGCAGCATCACGTAATTGGTGATGTCGACGACGTTGTTGATCGGCCGCTGGCCGGCCGCCGTCAGCCGCGCCTGCAGCCACGCGGGCGAGGGGGCGATGGTGACGTCGGTGAAGACGCGGGCGGTGAAGCGCGGGCAGAGCTCGGGGACCTCGACCCTGACCGAGGCGTAGTCAGAGGCCTCCCCCGCCCCCTCGGCCGGCGCGTCCTCGGCCCAGGGCTCGGGCGCCAGCGCGGCGCCGGTGATCGCGTGGACCTCGCGGGCGACGCCGTGGACGCCGAAGCAGTCGGTCCGGTTCGGGGTCACCTCGATCTCCAGCACCGGCTCGGCCAGCGGCAGCACCTCCGACAGCGGCGTGCCCGGCGCCGGGCCGTCGTCGAGGACCATGATCCCGTCCGCCTCCTCGGCGATTTCGAGCTCGGCGGCGGAGAGGATCATCCCTTCGGAGGGGACGCCCCGCAGCTTCGCCTTGCGGATCTTCATCCCGCCGGGCATCGTCGCCCCGGGCAGGACCACGGCGACGGTCTGGCCCGCGTCGACGTTGGGGGCGCCGCACACAATCGTCCGCTCGCCCTCGCCGGTGTCGACGCGGCAGACGCTGAGGCGGTCGGCGTTCGGGTGCTGCTCGCGCTCCAACACCCTGCCGACCACGAAGCCGTCGCCGGACTCCGGCCCGACCGTCTCGATCCGCTCGACCTCGGTCCCGGTCATCACCAGGCGGTCGGCGAGCGCGGCCGGGTCCAGCCCCGGGTCGCAGTACTCGCGCAGCCATGACAGCGGGGCCCTCATCCGAACTGCCCCAGCATCCGCACGTCGTTGTCGAAGAAGCGCCGCAGGTCCGGAATGCCGTGGCGCAGCATCGCCACCCGCTCGACGCCGATCCCGAAGGCGAAGCCCTGGACCCGTTCGGCGTCGTAGCCGTGGCCCTCGACGAAGCCGAGGACGTTGGGGTCGACCATGCCGGCGCCGAGGATCTCGATCCAGCCCTGGCCCTTGCAGAGGTTGCAGCGCTCGCCGCCGGCCAGCTCGCCGCTGCCGCCGCACTGGAAGCAGGAGACGTCGACCTCGACGCTGGGCTCGGTGAAGGGGAAGAAGTGCGGCCGCAGGCGCAGCTCCCGCTCGGCGCCGAAGAGCGCCCGGCACATCGCCAGCAGCGTCCCCTGCAGGTCGGCGAGGGTCAGCCCCTCGCCGATCGCCAGCCCCTCGACCTGGTGGAACATCGGGCTGTGGGTGGCGTCGGAGTCGCGCCGGTAGACCTTGCCGGGGACGACGACGAAGATCGGCGGCGGCTTCGCCTCCATCGAGCGCACCTGCATCGGCGAGGTGTGGGTGCGGAGCAGCACGTCGGGGTGCGACTGCACGTAGAAGGTGTCCTGGAGCATCCGCGCCGGGTGGCCGGGCGGGTGGTTGAGGGCGGTGAAGTTGTAGTAGTCGTGCTCGATCTCCGGGCCTTCGGCAACGTGGTAGCCGAGGCCGACCATCGTGTCCTCGATCAGCCGCGTGGTGCGGGCGATCAGGTGCGGGTGGCCGACCGGCCGCGGCGGCGCCCCGGGCAGGGTGACGTCGATCCGGTCGGAGACGAGCTGCTGCTCCAGCTCGGAGGCGCTGAGCCGCTCGGCGCTCTGCTCGAGCAGCGCTTCCAGCTCCTTGCGGGCGCGGTTGGCGGCGCCGCCAACCTGCCCCCGTTCCTCCGGCGGCAACTCGGCGATGCCCCGCAGAACGCCGGTCAGCTCGGCTTTGCGGCCGAGGTAGCGGACCCGCAGCTCCTCAAGCTCGGCGCTGGAGCCGGCGGCGCCGATCGCCGCCGAGGCCTCGCCCCTGATCTCCTCGATCCGCTCAAGCATCGGGCTGCGCCTCCTCCATGGCGAGCGAAGATAACCGCTGGGCGGCGATCGCCGCCGCCGCGGCGACGTTGAGGGAGTCGGGGCCGCCGGGCCGCAGCGGGATCGTGACGGTGCGATTGCACGCGGCGACCACCTCATCCGGCAGCCCCTCCCGCTCGGCCCCGAGGCAGACCGTCGCGGCGTCGGTGAGCGTGTCGAGTTCTTCCCCCCCGTGGGCGACCAAAGCGACACGCGGCTGTGGGGTGTCGGCGAAATCTGCTTTCGCAGGCGGCCGCGAGAAGATCGACCCCATGCTGGCGCGCACCGCCTTGGGCGAGTAGGCGTCGGCGCAGTCGGGCCCCAGCACGACCGGCCCCTCGATCAACGCGTCGGCCGTGCGAACGATCGTCCCGACATTCCCCGGGTCGCCCACTCCGTGCAGGTAAATGCAGGGCCCAACGCAGTTGTCCCCTGCATGCTGGAACAACTGCGTAGCGTGCTTGGGGATCGGCCAGGCCGCGATGACCCGCGTGCTCGATCCCAGCGTCGAGACCTGGGCCAGCAGCGCCGGCTCCACCTCCTCGCCCTCGATCCCCGAACCGGCGGCGACCAGCACGAACTTCGGCTCCGCCCCGCTCGCCAGCCCCGCCTCGAGCAGGTCCTCGCCCTCGGTCGCGAACAGCCCCTCGCGCTCGCGGTGCTTGCGGTCGCGCAGCTTGCGGACCAGCTTCAGCTTCTCGTTTTGGGGGCTCTCGATCATCTGATTCTTTCTTCTCCTGGAACGAAAAAGCGGGCCGAAATTCGGCCCGCCCGGGAGAAAGGAATGTTGGTGCGCCGTCAGGCGGCGGCACCCTCCCGGGCTAGCTCCACAAATCGGCGAAAGGCATCGCGGTCGTGGACCGCGATGTCGGCAAGCATCTTGCGGTTCACCTCGACCTCGGCTTTGTTGAGGCCGTGCATCAGTTCCGAGTAGCTCATGCCCTCAAGCCGCGCGGCGGCGTTGATGCGGGTGATCCAGAGGCGGCGGAAGGTCCGCTTTTTGTTGCGCCGGTCGCGGTAGGCGTACATCCCCGACCGCTGCACCTGCTCTTTGGCGAAGCGGTAGGAGGAGTGCTTGCGGCCGAAGTAGCCCTTCGCTTCCTTCAGCACCTTGCGGCGCTTCTTGCGCGCGTGGACGCTGCGCTTGACGCGGCTCACTTGCCGCCTCCAAGCAGGGTCCGGACTTTCTTCTGGTCAGCCGGCGCGATGTCGACCGGCTTCGCCATCTTCCGCTTTCGCTTCGGCGACTTTTTCTCCAGGATGTGGCTGGAGAAGGCGCGACGGCCACGGAGTTTGCCCTTGGCGGTCTTTTTGAAGCGCTTCTTGGCGCCCGAATGGGTTTTCATCTTCGGCATCGGGTCCGCTATTGAAGCAGATACGCTGCCGCCGCGATGCGGATCCTCTACGTGGTTGGAACGCGGCCGAATTTCGTCAAGACGGCGCCGGTGATCGGCGCCCTGCGCGCGCGCCACCCCGAGGGCCAGCACACGATCGTCCATACCGGCCAGCACTACGACCGGCTGATGTCCGAGGTATTCCTCTCAGAGCTTGGGGTCCCGGCGCCCGACTACATGCTCGAGGTCGGCTCCGGCAGCCACGCCGTCCAGACGGCGCGGACGATGGAGCGCCTGGAGCCGGTCCTGGCCGACGAGCAGCCCGACCTGGTGATGGCCCCGGGCGACGTCAACTCGACCCTGGCGGCGGCGCTGACCGCGGTGAAGATGGGGATCCCGGTCGCCCACATCGAGTCCGGCCTGCGCAGCTTCGACATGACGATGCCCGAGGAGGTGAACCGGATCGTCGCCGACCGCTTCGCCGAGTGGCTCTTCCTACACAGTCCCGAGGCGGTCACGAACCTGCGCGCCGAAGGCATCCCCGACGAGCGCATGCACATGGTCGGCAACACGATGATCGACACCCTGGTGGCACTGGAAGGGCGCTTCCGGGCGGCCGGCGCGGCGGCACGCCAGGGGGTCGACCCCGGCTCCTACCTACTGGTCACCCTCCACCGCCCCGCCCTCGTCGACGGCCCGCTGCTCGCCGAGACGGTCTCGCAGCTGGCAGCGCTGGCCCGCGAGATGCCGGTCCTCTTCCCGGTCCACCCCCGCACCCGGAAGATGATGGAGGGCCTCGAGCCAGACGCCCCCGGCCTCCACCTCACGGACCCGCTCGGCTACCTCGACTTCCTCAGCCTGATCGCCGACGCCCGCGCCGTCCTCACCGACTCCGGCGGCATCCAGGAGGAGACGACCTACCTCGGCATCCCCTGCTTCACGCTCCGCGACAACACCGAGCGGCCGGTCACCGTCACCTCCGGCACCAACACCCTGCTCGGCCTCGACCCGGCGGCGATCGCCCGCATCCCGGCGCTGCTCACCGAGGGACGCCGAACGCCGCCCGGGCCGCCGCCACTGTGGGACGGGCGCGCTGCGGAGCGGATCGCGGACGTAGTGCTCAGCTAGCGTCGGCCGAGGCGTCTTCGGCTGAAGCGTCGTCGGCGGTGGTGTCGCTGGCCGGGGTGTCGTCGGCCGTGGCGTCGTTCGCCGAGGCTTTGTCGGCCGCGGCGTCGTCAGCCGCAGCCGGCTCCTCACCAAGGAGCTTGTCGACCTCTTTGCTGGGGCCGAGCAGCATGCTCATGTTGCGGCCTTCCTGCAGCGGCGCCGACTCGATCACGGCGAGGCCGCCGAGGTCCTCGAAGAGCTTCTGCAGGAGGTCGCGGCCGCGCTCGGGGTGGGCCTGCTCGCGGCCGCGGAACATGATCGTCACCTTGACTTTGTCGCGGTGTTTGAGAAACCGTTCGACGTGGCCCTTCTTGGTCTCGTAGTCGTGGGTCGCGATCTTCGGCCGCAGCTTGATTTCGCGGATGTTGACCTGCTGCTGGTGCTTGCGCGCCTGCTTCTGCTTCTGCTCCTGCTCGTACTTGTACTTCGAGTAGTCGAGCAGGCGGGTCACCGGCGGCTTCGAGCCGGGGGCGACCTCGACCAGGTCGAGCTCGGCCTCCTGGGCGCGTTTGAGGGCGTCGTTGATGTCGACGATCCCGAGCTGCTCGCCGTCGGCGCCGATCAGGCGCACCTGCGGCACGCGGATCCGCTCGTTGATCCGAGTGGTGTCGCGCTCTGGTGGGCGCCGATCGAACCTACGCGGGACCGGCACTATGAAAGAGGGGACTTCAAGAGGACGAAACGGTAGGCAGGCACAGGGCGCTCAGCGGCGGCGGTGATTGTTCGTGCCAGCGATCAAGTCGCCGCAGTATAGAGACAGAACGGCCGCGCGTAAACGCCGCCCCTCAGCGCTGCTCCATCTCGGCCTCGACGCGGGCGGCGAAATCGGCCATCGACATCTCCCCCAGGTCGCCGTCGGAGCGGGAGCGGACGGCGACAGCGTTGTTCTCCGCCTCGCGGTCGCCGACGACCAGCATGTAGGGGTAGAAGCCGATCGTCGAGGCGTCGCGGATCTTCTTCCCGATCGACTCCGAGCGGTCGTCCATGGCGACGCGGACGCCGAGGTCCCGGAGCCGGTCGTGCGCCTCGCGGCCGTAGTCGTTGTGGCGGTCGGAGATCGGCAGGACGATCGCCTGCACCGGCGCCAGCCAGGTCGGGAAGCGGCCGGCGTAGTGCTCGATCAGGATCCCGGCGAAGCGCTCCATCGAGCCGAGCAGAGCGCGGTGGATCATCACCGGCCGGTGGGCCTGGTCGTCGGTCCCCGTGTAGTAGAGGTCGAAGCGCTCGGGCATCTGGAAGTCGAGCTGGCAGGTGCCGCACTGCCAGGAGCGGCCGAGCGCGTCGGTGATGTGGAAGTCGATCTTCGGCCCGTAGAAGGCGCCGTCGCCGGGGTTGAGCGTGTACTCGCGATCCTGGCTCTCGAGCGCCTCGGCCAGCGCCGCCTCGGCCTTGGCCCATTGCTCCTCGCTGCCCATCGACTTCTCCGGCCGGGTCGAGAGCTCGACGTGGACGTCGGTGAAGCCGAAGCGGCCGTAGAGCTCGTCGATCGCCTCGCAGATCGAGGCCACCTCGGCCGGGATCTGCTCCTCGGTGCAGTAGACATGGGCGTCGTCCTGGGTGAAGGCGCGGACGCGGAGGAGGCCGTGGAGGACGCCCTCGCGCTCGTTGCGGGAGACGCGGCCGAACTCGGCCAGGCGCAGCGGCAGCTCGCGGTAGGAGTGGCGGTCGGCGGAGTAGACGAGGCAGGCGCCGGGACAGTTCATCGGCCGCAGCGCATAGCGGCGGTCGTCGTCCTCCATGAAGTACATGTCGTCCTTGTAGTTGTCCCAGTGCCCGGAGCGGTGCCAGAGGCTCTCGTCCATCACCTGCGGCGTCGCGATCTCCTGGTAGCCGCGCTTGCGCAGCTGGTCGCGGACCTCTGTCTCGATCGTCCGCAGCATCGTCGTCCCGTTCGGCAGCCAGAACGGCATCCCGGGCGCCTCCTTGCGCAGCATGAAGAGGCCGAGCTGGGGGCCGAGGCGGCGGTGGTCGCGTTCCTTGGCCTGCTCGAGGCGCTCGAGGTGCTGCTCGAGGTCCTTCTTCGAGAAGAAGGCGGTGCCGTAGATGCGGGTCAGGCTCTCGCGCTGCTCGTCGCCGCGCCAGTAGGCGCCCGCGACCGAGCTGAGCTTGATCGCCTTGATGCGGGCAGTCGACGGGCCGTGGGGGCCGCGGCAGAGGTCCTCGAAGGGGCCGTTGCGGTAGAGCGAGACCGTCTCGACGCCTTCGTCGCGGACGAGGTCCTCGATCAGCTCGACCTTGAAGCCCTGGTCCTCGCCGCGGAAGAGCTCGATCGCCGCGGCGACGGGGACGTCGCGGCGGGAGAACTCCTCGTCGGCGTCGATGTGCTCCTGCATCGCCGCCTCGATCTTCGGCAGGTCCTCCTCGGTGATCTTGGTCCCGGCCGGGAACTCGAAGTCGTAGTAGAAGCCGTTCTCGATCGGTGGCCCGATCGTCACCTTCGTCCCCGGATAGAGGTCGACTACCGCCTCGGCCATGACGTGGGCGGCGTCGTGGCGGATCAGCTCCAGCGCCTCGGGGTCGCGGTCGGTGAGGATCGCCACCTCGCCGCCTTCGGCGGGCAGCGGTGCCGAGAGGTCGCGCAGCTCGCCGTCGACTTTGATCGCGAGAGCGGCCTTGGCGAGGCCCGGGCCGATGGCGGCCGCCGCGTCGGCGCCCGTAGCCCCCGCCGGCAGCTCCAGCGGCTTGCCATCGGGCAGGGTGACGGTCGTCTTCTCGGTCGCGGCCTCCATGCGTGGCAATGGTACGTGCACCGGTAGAGCGCCGCTTACCGATTAATTCGCCTATCTCTAGCGAGCGGGGCCCTGGCGCGCCTGCCGTTCGGCGACGAGCGGGCACGGGCTCTTGCCGGAGGCCGGGTCGCTGATCCGTTTCAGCGTCCAGTCGCCTTCGTCCCAGATCGCGAAGCGCACCCCCGGCGGCACCTTCGGTTCCTCGGTCGACTGGATGCAGACGCGGCCGCCGCGCAGTTCCCAGGCGAGGAACGGCTCCCCGTGTTCCCCCTCGAGCAGTTGGGGCGAGGCATAGACGACGGTCGGTCCTTCGCCGACGAGCTTGCGGTACTCGCTGAGGGACGAGGAGTAAGAGGTCGGCCCGACGGGAGCGTTGGCAAGAGCGAGGAGCGCGCAGACGCCCGCGACGGCGATGAAAACCGCAGCCGCGACGGGGGCCCAGAGTCGGCGCATGTCGAGTTTGTGGCCTATGGGCCCACTAACTCGACACGCCTCAGAGAGCAACGGGAGGAGGATCGTCAATGCGAAGAGGGGCGAAGCGATCTCGATTGCCTTCGCGGACGTGTAAGGCGTTCCGGCGACGCGGGCGGCGACGTAGGCCAAGGCCACGGCGGCGACGCCGGCGAGGATCGCGGTCTCGCGCCGTTTCCAGAGCCAGACAAGCCCGTAGAGGAACAACGCCAGCCCGAAGGCGATCCCGAGGTAATAGGCCACCGCCGGCACCGCCCCGTCCCCCGGCGCCAGACGGAAGTCGCCCGAAGGCCAGATCCCCAACGCCTCGAAGGGCGAGATCTGGCCGAACAGGTTGCCCAGCCCTGGGCCGTTCGGATCGAAGGTCTCGAAGCTGTGGAAGTCGAGCATGCGCCCGAGCTCGGGGAGGGTCGCGACGAGGAAGACGACGAAGGCGATCCCAAGGGCTTTCAGCGCTGGACGCGTGAGCAGCGCCCAGATCACTGCCGCTCCACCCAGCCAGATGAGGCCAGGGAAGCTGTAGGTGTAGACGCTGCCGACCGCGATCAGGGCCGCCGGGACGTACCGGAGCGGCAACCCCGCCCACTCCCTCTGGCCCTCGCGAAGCGCCAGCACGAAGGCCAGCAGGAAGAGCGCCTGCATCGTCTCCTTGAAGGCGCCCTGGGCGAAGTAGGAGGCGACGACGTAGGCGAGGCCGACGAGGAGGGCGCCGGCGGCGCGCGGGAGTGCGGGGAGATCGCGGAAGGCGGCAAGCGCCGTCAGGCACGCGAGAACCGCGACCGCGACAGTCAAGCCGCTGAACCCCTGGACGAGGCCGATCCCGAGGCCCTTGTGCAGGGCCACCACGATTGAGTGGGGGCCGAGTGGATAGCCCTGGTTCAGCAGCTGTGAGGACTGCCCGTCCGCCAGCCGGTCCGCCGCCAGCAGGTGCTGGGACATGTCGGGGTTGAAGCTGGTGCCGAGGATCCCGAAGTGCCCTTCGACCAAGAACGGGAGCGAGGCCGCCAGAAACGCTCCGAGAGCGACCGGCCAGCCGACCCGCAGCGCATCTCCTCCCCCCACCACGCGGCCCCAGAGATATGCCACCGACGCCACAACCAGCACGAGGACCAGGACCGCCGAGACGACTCCGTCCCCCGGCAGCCGCACCGTCGCCCAGCAGACGCCGCACAGCAGCGCCAGCCCCACCGCAGGCGCCAGCCATGCCCACCGCCGCCCGCCGCATAAGCCGATCGCCGCCTGTCCGATCGCCAGCGAGGCCGCGCAGATCGCCAGCACGGCTGCGTAAGTCCCGATCACGAGACCGCGAGCCTAGACTGAGTTCGTGGCCTTCGTACCTCCCGCCCGCCATCTGCTCCGGGCCAAGGACCTGGCCGACTCCAGCTACACCGAGCCGCTGGAGGTCGACGACCTCGCCCGCGCGGCCGGGCTCTCGAAGGCGCACTTCAGCCGCGAGTTCCGCCGCACCTTCGGCGAGTCCCCCTACGTGTATCTGCAGACGCGGCGGCTGGAGCGGGCGGCGGCGCTGCTACGCAACACCGACCACTCGGTCGCCGAGATCTGCCTCGAGGTCGGCCTCCAGGGGGTCGGCTCCTTCACCACCAGCTTCAAGCGGATGTACGGGGTGACGCCGACTGAGTATCGAGCGGCCGGAGCGCCCGCCTCCGCCCACGCTGTCGTCCCGGCCTGCGTCGTCCGCGCCTACGGGCGCCCACAACACCGCACGATTCGAGAAGACAGCCGGCAGCCCCAGACCTAGCATCGCCTCCATCAATTCCGAACAGGAGGAACAAATGAAGATCTCAACTGCACAACTGTGGGTCCACGACCAGGACGAGGCGCTCGCCTTCTACACCGAGAAGCTCGGCTTCGAGGTCCGCTCCGACGTCACCCTGGCGGAGATGGGCGACTTCCGCTGGCTCACCGTCAGCCCGCCCGAGCAGGAGGACGTCGCCGTCGTCCTGATGGCGATCCCCGGCCCGCCGGTGATGGACGAGCAGACGACCCGGCAGGTCGAGGAGCTGATGGCGAAGGGCTTCTCCGGCACCGTCTTCCTCACTACCGACGACTGCCAGGCCGACTACGAGCAGCTGAAGGCCCGCGGCGTCGAGTTCACCGAGACCCCGGAAGAGCGCCCCTACGGAATCGACTGCGGCTTCCGCGACCCGTCCGGCAACAGCCTGCGACTGACCGAGGTGAAGCTGCCGGCGAGCGTGTGACCTAGGCGGCCCTGGGCAATGCTCGGGCCTTCGTATGGGAGGCCCAGAGCATCGCCCAGCGCCGGTGGCGCAGGCCGTGATCCGCCAGCGCCGGCAGACGGCGGCCGTGGGAACGGATCGGATGCGAAAGCAACTGCGAGGCCTTGGTCTCGTAGACGAACGTCCCTCCTGGAGCGAGGACGCGCGCGATCTCGTCAAGCGCGATTTGACTCCCGGCGATGTGGTAGAGCGTGCCGAAGTCGATGACCACGTCGAAGCTCTCGTCGTCGAACGGGATCCGACGCACGTCGCCATGGTGCAGCTCCGCCTCGACCCCCTGCTGTCGCAGATGGTCCGCCGCCTCCCGCAACAACTCCTCCTCGATGTCAAGGCCCGACGTTCTAGTGTTCCGCCTGCATCGATGTCGTTCTCAAACGGAGACATGCGGGTGTACAAGGACTTGCCCTTCCGCGACAAGTGGCGGGTCAACCGCTGCCTCATCCGCGGCGAAGCCCCCTCCGACCCCGCCCAGGCGGGGGCGGCGGTCGAGCTTGCAGAGCGTTACCAACGCCGCAGCGGGCTTCAGTCCTCATGGATGCCGTTGCTGACGGCGGCGCTGGCCCTGGGCTTCGGCGTCCTAGCGGTCGTCAACGCGATCCAGGATGACGCCTTGATGGCGATCTTCTACGGCTTGATCGTGGTCGGGCATATCGGGCAGTTCATGCTCAACCCGGCCACGCGACCTCAGCAGACCGCCCGCGCCCTGGAAGCATCGAGACGGGTCGCTGCGATGGGCGTTACTGGGCTCGAACCAGTGACCTCCAGCTTGTCGAGCTGGCGCTCTCCCAACTGAGCTAAACGCCCGGGAGAGCGGAATCTAGCAATGGGCAGGAGATCGGCGGCCGCCGGCTAAAGGTTGTCCTGCAACGGTCGATGCATCTGATGCAACTTTCCGCGTTTAGCGGTGTTTCTGATGGCGAGCTTGCGAAAAGTTTGAGGACCGACGAGCCAGCGACTTAAACCTCTCTGGTGGTACGTCCTTCGGAGATAAAGGGCCCCGGACGGGGCCCTTTTCCGTTCTCCTAGACGTGCTCGTTGGGAAGGTGCCAGTGGCGCGGCGCAATCAGGTCGTCGATCTCGCGCGGGCCCCAGGAGCCTGGCTCATAGGTGATCGCGGGTGGCGGCTCGCGAAGGACCGGCTCGGAGACCTCCCAGAGGCGCTCGATCGCCTCGGAGCTGGTGAAGAGGGTGCGGTCGCCGACCATGACGTCGTGGATCAGCCGCTCGTAGGGGTCGAGCGCCTCATCGGGGCCCCCGAAGGTGTCGGCGTAGCTGAAACGCATGTGGGCCTCCCCGAGCTGGATCCGCGGCCCCGGGACCTTGGCGAGGAAGGAGGCGGAGATGCTGCCGGGATCGCCGAGCTCAAAGGTGAGGTGGTCGTGGCCGAAGGACTCGGCGATCTGGTCGCAGTCGAGCGGGAACATCCGCCGCGGCGGCCGCGCGTAGGCGATCGTCAGCAGGTGCCGGCTCTCTCCCAGCCGCTTGCCCGAGCGCAGGTAGAACGGCACCCCCTCCCAGCGCCAGTTGTCGACGAAGGCCTTGACGGCGACGAAGGTCTCGGTGTCTGAGTCGGCGGCGACGCCCTCCTCGTCGCGGTAGCCCTCGTACTGGCCGCGGACGACGTTCTCCGGGCGCAGCGGCGGCATCGCCTCGAACACCTTCTCGCGCTCGATTCCGAGCGGTTTCGGCTCCAGCGAGGTTGGCGGCTCCATCGCGACGAAGCCGAGGACTTGGAACAGGTGGGTGACGATCATGTCGCGGTAGGCGCCCGTTTCCTCGTAGAAGGAGCCGCGCATCTCGATCGAGAGCGTCTCCGGGATGTCAATCTGGACGTGGTCGATGTGGTTGCGGTTCCAGACCGGCTCGAACATGCCGTTGGCGAAGCGCAGCGCCAGCAGGTTCTGGACCGCCTCTCGCCCCAGGTAGTGGTCGATGCGGAAGATGCACTCCTCGGCGAAGACCGAGTGGAGCTTGCGGTTGAGGCTGCGGGCGGAGTCGAGGTCGGTCCCGAATGGCTTCTCGGTGATCACCCGGGCAGCGCGTCCCAGCCCCAGCTCGCCGATCTGCTCGACCGTCCCCGCCGCGGCCTGCGGCGGCAGCGAGAGGTAGAAGAGCACCTCCGGATCCCCACCCAGTTCCTCCCGCGCCTTGCCGATCGCCCGCTCGAGCCCACCGAGCCCCTCGCCGACGCCGGCGAAGCGAAGCGACTCGGAGAACCGCTCCCAGTCCTCCGGCTCCTCGCCATGGCGGCCGGAACCGGCGACGGACTCTCGCGCCAGCGCCCGGAACTCCTCGTCGCCTAGCGGCTTGCGGGCGGCGCCGATGATCCGGAACCGCTCCGGCATCAGCCCCACCCGCATCAGGTGGAACATCCCCGGCAGCAGCTTCCGCTTGGCGAGGTCGCCGCTGGCGCCGAAGAGGACGATCACCTGGTCGGCGGGGACCCCGTCGGCAGCTTCGCGCTCGCTCATCACCGCAGCCTATGCTGCCAACCGATGGGTGCCGGCACGACGAAGAGCGGGGTCGCATACGACTCGGTGGCACTCGACCGGGTCGACCGCCGCTTCTGGCGCGAGATCTGGGAGTCGGTTCCGGCTGAGGTCGCGGCCGAGCGGGGCATCGAGATGCGCGCGTTCGGCCCGATCCAGGTGACGGTCGCCCGCGAGCTGGGGCAGGTTGGGATGTTGAACCTGGTGCTCGGCACCGCCGAGGCTCCGTCCCGCTCCGATCTCGAAGCGGCGGTTGCCTGGGCCGAGGAGCGATCGACCCCCTACGTCTCGGTCACGCCCGGCCTCCCCGGGACTGCGGCAGCCGAGGAGTGGCTACGCGAGCAGGGGTTCGAGCCGACGTATGCCTGGATGAAGTTCGTCCGTGACCCGCACCCGCCACGGTTCCCAGCTCCCGACGGCGTCGAGGTCGTCGAGGTGACCTTGCCCGACCAGGAGCCGTTCGGAGCGATCGCCGCCCTCGGCTTCGGGATGCCCGCCTGGGGCGCGGAGCTCTTCGCCAACCTGCCGGGACGGGACAGCTGGCGCTGCTACGTCGCGCGGGTCGACGGGAAGGCGTGCGGGTGCGGGGCGATGGTGATCGAAGACGGGATCGCCGAGCTCGGCATCGGCGCCACCCTCGAGGACGTCCGGGGCCGCGGCTGCCAGACCGCGCTCCTGCGCAGGCGCATAAGCGACGCCGCCGAGGCCGGTTGCCGCACCCTCCTGGTCGAGACGGGAGAGCGGGTGCCGGACCGGCCTTCGGCGAGCTATCGCAACATCCTCAAGGCAGGCTTCGCGGAGGCCTACCTGAGGCCCAACTGGCAGCGGCCCAGGGGCTAGGCCTCTCCCCGGCGCGGCTCGTAGCCGGCGCGGTCAACCTTGCGGTGGTAGCGCTCCCCCACCTTGCCGCCCGCGATCGCCGCGAAGGCGGTCGCGACCAGCATGAGGATGAGCGCGATCGCCGCGCCGCCGGCGAGCGAGCCTTCGTCGATCGGGATCCGCGGCAGGTTCAGCTGCGAGAACAGGTTGTATTCGGACCCGGCAATGGCGCCCAGAACGGCCAGCGCCACCGTCGCGATCAACCCGAACAGCCAGACGCCCAGGCCTTGGCGGCCGCCGTCGAAGCGGGACATCCGCCCGGCCACGTAGCCGCCGGCGTAGTAGCTGATCGCCAGCACCGCGATCAGGAGGATGCCGCCGACGATGCTGATCGTCTCCGCGTTCGATTCCGCCTCGCCTTCGCTCAGCTCGGTGAGGCCGATCGCCGCGCCCGCGGCGCTGAGCAGCGCCGTCAGCAGGACCGCGATCCCGACCGCGACCATCCAGCCGAAGAAGGCGGCGCCGATGTTGAAGCCCCCGTACTCGTCGCGCTGGCGCTCGTGGACGACAGCCGGCCCGGCGGCCGAATCCCGGCGCCGGACATCGCGGTCTTCGCGCACCCCGTTGCTTTCGCCGGTGCGGCGACCGACGGTCTCGCGGTCGTCGACCGTCCGTTCTCTCGTCCTCTCAGCCATGTTCTCCTCCTGGTTCCCTGGTTTCCGTTCGGTGACTGGTGGACATGGCCTAAATACCCGTTGCGGCCTGCGTCTAAGCGATCTGAACTTCGGGAACCAGCTCGTCGTATGCCCGGCGAAAGGGACACCCAGAACCGAAAGGCAGGGAAATGATGCTCAGAAAGCGTGCAGCTCTAACCGTCACGGTCGTGCTCGCCGGAGCGCTGGCGATCGGCCTCCTCGCCGCGCCCGCGCAGGCGGCGCTGCGGCATGTCGACGGGACCGTGCTCTCGAAGAACGGCGACGGTCGCACCTTCAAGATCAGGGCCCAGAACGGCAACCAGCTTCGGATCAAGGTCAACGGCAGGACCGAGTTCGAGCGGATCGCCGGCTTCGGCGCCCTCCGCAAGGGGATGCAGATCGAGGTCGACTACCAGCGCACCGACAGCGGCCTGCTCGCCAAGCAGGTCGAGCCGCAGGGCGGCGGTGGCGACGACGGAGGCGGAGACGACCACGGGGGCGGCGGCGCCGACGACGGCCCCAACCACACCTAGATCAGCCAGGAACGGCCGCGGGGAGGATCTCGAGGTCGCGGACCAGCGTCCCTCCGGCTACCCGGGGGGACGCTGCCTGCCCGCCGACGAGCAGGCCGACGCGGGGATGCGTGCGCCGCACCGCGGCGGCGACCTGATCCAGCTCCGGGCCCAGCTCCGGCATCGTCGCCGAGAGCGCGAGCATGTCGGGGGAGAGCGAGTCCAGCGCCTGCAGGAGGGCGCCGATCGGGACGTCGGCGCCGAGATAGACCGTCTCGAAGCCGGCGTCCTCTAAAACGTCCGCCGCCATCCGCAGGCCCAGCACATGCTGCTCCCCCTCAACCGCGGCGAGGATCACCCGTCCCTTGGAGGCGCGGGAGTCGTCTTCGCTCCCCATCCCAACCCAGACCGGCGGCCGCAGCGCCGCCAGGACCCGGTGGGTGAGCGAAGTCGCTAGGTGCTCGTCGGCGACCGTCAGCGCCCCCTTCGCCCAAAGCTCGCCGATCTCGTACATCGCCGGGGCAATCACGCGCTGGTAGAGCTCCGGGATCGTCATCCCGCCCGCGAGGGCGCCGGCGGCGATGCGAAAAGCACCAGGCGCATCGGCTGCCCGCACTGCCTCGAGGTACAGACGCGAGAGCCGTCCCGCGCTCCGATTCGCCTCCTGCTCCTTCGAGTTCTCAGCCTCTGCCGAGTGCTCGGTCACTGTCCGAGCGTACGAGAGATGCGCTTCGGTACACAAGGGGTCCCGGGTGCCTACCGACGCAGATTGGATGTCGCTTGAAATTGAAGATCCGGACGCCAGCAGCGCGATTGCGCCGCTGAAGGTCCGCTAGACGCGAGAGACTTCAGGCCGGTGCCGAGCGGCCCCTCACCATCCGAAGGCCAACCAGGGCTGGCCAAAGCGGTCCAGGAGCTACGCGAGAAGGCGAAGCTCCCCCAGGCTGCGCTCGCCGAGCGAGCCGGCCTCCCGCCGTCGCTCCTCGCGGAAATCGAGAGCGGCGAGCGCGACCCGGCCTGGGGCGACGTGCGCCGCATCGCCGAAGCCCTGGATGTCTCCCTGGAGGCCCTCTCGGAGCTCGCCGAGCAACACCAGATAGATCGGGAAGTTTGAGCGCAAGCCCGAAGGGGGATGACTGGCGGCAGCCCTAATTCCCGACCCAAAGGAGAGCAATGAGCATCATCACGATCCTCATCATCATCATCCTCATCCTGCTTGCGATCTACCTGTTCCGCCGCGTCTTCTAGCGCTCACCGCAGCGAGAAGAAGCGAGCCGGGGAGCCCGGCTCGCGCAGGAGCTTGAGAGGCGCACCAGCTTCCAGCAGCGTCACTCCACTGACGGGGCGGTTCGTTGTTCTAACCAGTGAATAATCTCGTTAGGAGCGGCCTCACCAGCGGCGATGCGCTCCACCATCGGCACATCGGTATCCGCATCGCCATCACGGATCGGTCGCCCGTTGGCGCTCAAGAAGCGCTCAACGGCGAGGAAGGCGCAGCGCTTGTTCCCATCTGGAAGCGGGTGGTTGCGGGCCAGATGCTCGACCAAGACCGCAGCCTTCTCAATCAGATTCGAATAAGCATCTTGGTCGCCGAAGCTGGCGCGAGGAGATGCAAGCGCAGAATCTGCCAGTGAGATACGGGGCAGCCGAGCGATCTGCTCAGGGGTCGTTCCAAGCACCTCAGCAGCAATCCGGCAGTAATCGCCGAACGTGACGTAGAAGACTTCGGCCACCTGTCGAGTGGCGGGCTACTGCGCCAGCCGGCGCAGCGTCTCCACATGCTTCTTCATGGCTGCGCGAAGATCGCGCCGCTGCTCCTCCAGCGTTCCCGGCAGTCCCGATTTCATGTCGGGCTTCTCGGCGGTCTTCCTCGGGGCGCTGGGAGCTTGCGGTTTCATCGCCCGCACATTGTTGCATCCAGGTTCTACGCCACCGAGAAACTAGAGGCGCCTACCAGAATCGAACTGGTGTAAACGGCTTTGCAGGCCGCTGCGTAGCCACTCCGCCAAGGCGCCGGAACCCGTTGAAGGGTAGCGGCGCGAACGGGGTTGGGGCGGGCGGTGGTGACGCCTGGGTTGTGGCTACTGCTCGTAGTCCTCGACGGTGCCGCCGTCGCGGACGCTGGCCTCGTCGGGGTCGTCGCCGGCGCGGCGCTGGCGGAGGTAGTCCCAGGCCTTGTCGAGCTGGACTTTGAGCTCGTCGAGGCGGGCGTGCTCGTCGTCGTCGAGGCCCTCGCCCTCGTGGCGATGGAGGAGCTCCTCCTCTTCGGTGACGAGCTTGTCGATCCGGTCTAGTACTTGCTGGTCGTCCATGGCGGCAGTTCTACCCGGCTGAGGAGGATTCGACAACCTCGAAGCCGATCCCGGCTTTTTGGACGCGCTCGAGGAGGGCGTCCCCCATCGCCACCGCCGTGGTCAGCTGGCCGGAGCGCTGCGGCAGCTCGTCGAAGGCGAGGCAGAGGCCGGACTCGGCGAGCATCTTCGAGGTCTCGCTGTAGCCGGGGTCTCCCCCGCGGACCTCGGTGACGACGCGCTTGCCGCCGCCCTCGCCGACGAAGACGACTTTGAACCAGCTCTTCTCGCGTTTCTCCGCGGTCGGCCCCTCGCCGGGGGCTTTCATCTTCAGCAGCAGCTTCCGGGTCGGCGGCAGCTGCGCCAGGGTGAAGCCGGTGCTGACTCCGGCGGCGAGCGCGGCCACCGACGCTAGGTGCTTGGCGACCATGTTGTGGCCGTAGGTGAAGTCAGGGCCGTAACGGTCGAGCGTGGCCGCCGAGCGGCGGACGATCGCGCCGTCGATCGTCGGCAGCGGCACGACCCAGCCGCCGCGCTCGGCGTCGTGGCGGACGCGCGCCGGCGCCGAGTGGACCTGGCGGCCCTGCGGGCGCTGCTCGAGGTTGCGGCGCTCCTTGGCAGCGCCGAGCGTCTGCCGGGCGCGGCCGAAGCCGTTGATAGCCGAGTGATAGGTGCCGCCGGAGAAGCTGGCGTTGCTGCGGACGTAGCCGTTGACCGTGAGCGGCACGCCCTCGGGCAGTTGCTTGACAGTGAAGTAGGCGCCGAGGTCGTGCGGGATCGAGTCGAAGCCGCAGCAGTGGACGAGCCGGGCGCCGGTGCGCTCGGCCTCGGCGTGGTGCTCGATCCACATCCGGTCGACGAACTCGGGCTCGCCGGTCAGGTCCGCGTAATCGGTCCCAGCGGCGGCGCAGGCGGCAACGAGCGGCTCGCCGTAGAGGGCGTAGGGACCGACCGTGGTGACGACGACCCGCGTCGCCTCCGCCACCTCGCGCATGGCGGCGCGATCGCCGGCGTCGGCCTCGATGATCTCAGGCGCCGTAGCCCCCGGGTGGGCCGCGGCCAGGCGCGCAGCGACGGCGTCGAGCTTGCCGCGGTTGCGGCCGACCAACGCCCATCGCTTGCCCGCCGGCATGTGCGCCGCGAGGTAGTCGGCGGTCAGCCCACCGGTGAAACCGGTTCCGCCGAAAAGGACGAGGTCGTAACTGCGGGAGGCGTCCATCGACTGAGTCTCTCAGGGTGCGCCCGCCGGTGCAGGTGAAACGGGCGCCGCAGACGACCAGTCAGCGACCACGACGCCCGTTGCACGTGCACAAGTTCAACGAAGCCTCTTTACAAATGTCAGGCGGAAGTCAAAGAAACACGGCGTGCCCGCAACCGATTTCCGCAAATAGCGGGAAGTCAGTTAGGTGACTCAGGCGGATGCGGTCTCGGGCGCGCCGGTCTGCACCGGGTGGCCGCCTTCACGCCAGACGCCGACCCCCTTGCCGACGTGGATCACGTCCTCGAAGCCGGCGCGCTGGAGGATCGAGGCGGCGAGGCCGCTGCGCTTGCCGCCGCGACAGATCGTCGCGACGGGGCGGTCACGCGGAAGCTCGTCGAGCCGGCCCGCGAGGTCGACGTAGGGGATGTGGAGCGAGCCGGGGATGTGCTCGCCGGCGTACTCGGCGGGGTTACGGACGTCGAGGATCACAGGGCCGGAGGCGCCGTCAACGCGGCGTGCCAGCTCGTCGGGGTCGATCAGCTCGATCCTGTGCACGGGCCGCTCCTCCGTCCGCCAGGCGGTCATCCCGCCCTCGAGGTAGCCGCGCACGGCGAGCCCGACGGATGCCAGCAGCTGCGCCGCCTGGCGCTCGTCGCCGCTGGAGGCGGCGACCATGACGATGTCGCTCCCCTCGGGCACCACGCGGGAGACCTTGGTCGCGAAGCCGGTGTCGTAGGAGGAGGAGCTGATCGCGCCCTCGATGTGGGCCTCGTCGAACTGCTCGTTGGTGCGGCCGTCGACCACCACCGCCCCCTGCTCGACCAGCTCTTCCACCTCGTGCGGGCTGAGCGGCGCCGGGTTGCCGAAGTCCTCGACCAGCGGCCCGCGGTTGAGGCCGACGATGCGCTCGACGTTCGGCGGCTTGTCGCCGAGGGAGCCGACTTGGTTCTCAACGAACGCGGCCTCGTCGGCGATCGCGAGGGCGCGGTTGTGCCGGCGCTCGAACCCGATCGTCGAGGAGCACTTGAGGTCGAGCCCGGAGCCGCCGCAGAGCGAGCCGCCAAGGTGAGCGGGCCAGACCTCGACCTCGTCGGGCAGGACCAGGAGCCGCTCGTGCAGCGAGCGGAACATGTCCGCCGCGCCCTCCCGCGGCTCGACCGCGAGGTCGGGGCGGGCGACGTCGCCGATGAAGAGCGAGTCGCCGCTGAGGAGTGCCCAGGGATCGCCGCCGCGGCTCTTGTCGCTGAGCAGGAAGCAGGTGTGCTCGGGCCGGTGGCCGGGCGTGTGGATCGCCTCGACGACGAGATCCCCCAGCTCCAGCTTCCAGCCGTCGGCGAAGGCCTCATGCGGATACTCGGCCTCGGCCAGCTCGTGCACGTGGACCGTCGCCCCGGTCCGCCGGCACAGCCGCCCGTGCCCGGACACGTGGTCGGCGTGGTTGTGCGTCTCGAGCACGTGCCCGATCCGCACCCCGTGCAGGCTCGCCAGCCGCCGGTAGGAATCGATGTCCCACTGCGGGTCGATGACCACCGCCACCCCCGATTCCCGGTCGGCGACCAGATAGGAGGCGCAGCCCAGGTCCTCGTGGATGATCTGACGGAAAAGCATCTTGCCCTCGCGAGCAGGCTACCGCGCCGACGACGCCCCCACAGCTAGAATGCCCTCCAGTGCGGCTGTAGCTCAGCTGGCTAGAGCGTCTGCTTGCCATGCAGAAGGTCGAGGGTTCGAATCCCTTCAGCCGCTTCGGAAGTGCCTGCAAATCAGCCACTTCTGCCCCGACTTCTCCCGCTAGGCCGGCCGCAAGTCGGACACCGAACGGACACTCGGCGCGAATAAATCGGCGACGCTGCCAGGGCTCGGTCCGGAAACCCGTTTGCCGAGCGGGCCATTCCGCTCACTCGAACTCTTGACCTTCTGAGCAACCGTCAGAAGCTCTGACGGCTGGTGGGCGTCGACGGCAGCACGGGTCCTCTTCAGTAGCTGAGCGCGTGTGTGCAAACGGGCCCGGCAGACGCCCGGTGCTCGTCCGGAGCAGTCATCCACCATCTCATCAGCGGCGTGCTCGCTCCGCGCCGGGGAGCATTCACGCGGCGGCTCCGCAACAGCTGACGTCTGCGCGGTGGCGGCGTCGTGTCGGTTGAGAAACTTAACGCCGCCGCCGATTCGTCGGTCGCTGCCCCGGTCTACGCGGGGACCGATTCGTGCGGCGCTGGCACGATCCGCATATACGGCTTGGGCTCCTGCCAGTCGCCGAAGATCTCCCTGGCCTCGTCGTTTGTGACCGAGCCGGCGATGATCACGTCCTCGCCCTGGCGCCAGTTGACCGGCGTGGCCACCCTGTGCTTGGCGGTGAGCTGGAGCGAGTCGATCACCCTGAGCACCTCGTCGAAGTTGCGCCCGGTGGTCATCGGGTAGACCAGGATCAGCTTGATCTTCTTGTCCGGGCCAACCACGAACACGTTGCGCACAGTCTGGTTGTCGGCCGGCGTGCGCACCTTGGCGTCGCCCGCGGTGTCGGCGGGCAGCATGCCGTAGAGCTTCGACACCTGGAAGTCGGAGTCGCCGATCAGCGGGTAGTTGGGCGCCGCCCCCTGGGTCTCCTCGATGTCCCGCGCCCAGGCCTCGTGGTCGCCGGTAGAGTCGATCGACAGGCCGATGATCTGCACGTTGCGCCGCTCGAACTCCTCGTTGATCTTCGCCCTGTAGCCGAGCTCGGTGGTGCAGACCGGGGTGAAGTCCTTCGGGTGCGAGAACAGCACCGCCCACGAGTCGCCTATCCAGTCGTGGAAGCGGACGCGACCCTCGGTCGTGTCGGCCTCGAAGTCCGGTGCCGTATCGCCGATTTTCAGAGACATCGTTACCTTCTTATCTAGTAGTCATTCCTCCGCGCATCACGCGGCCACACCCCCGACGATCTGGATCCCCGGCTGCGTCCTGGCGGTCAGCTCATCGAGCACGTGGTAGCAGCGCCAGCTCGTACCTTCGAAGCTTGGCTCCGCGAGGATGCCCGCGAACAGATCGCTCTCGAGGTAGGCGT
>JBJMKN010000002.1:0-7437 GCA_045805765.1 Solirubrobacterales bacterium | reverse complement strand
CTTCAGCTCCCAGTCCTCACCGGCCTCGACCGCCTCCATGAACTCGTCCGTCACCCGCACCGAGTTGTTGGCGTTCTGGTACTGGATCGAGGTGAAGCCCTCGCCGTCGATCGACATGTCGAAGCCGGCGTCGCGCAGCGCCGCGGCCTTCTTCTCCTCGTCGGCCTTGCACCAGATGAAGTGCTCGATGTCCGGGTGGTCGACGTTGAGCACGACCATCTTCGCCGCCCGCCGCGTCTTGCCGCCCGACTTGATCGTGCCCGCCCAGGCGTCGGCGCCGCGCATGAAGCTGACCGGGCCGCTGGCGGTGCCGCCCTTCTGCAGCTGCTCCATCGAGCCGCGGATGTTGGAGAGGTTGATCCCAGAGCCGCTGCCGCCGCGGAAGATCTTGCCCTCCTTGGTGTTCCAGTCGAGGATCGACTCCATCGTGTCCTCGACGCTCAGGATGAAGCAGGCCGAGCACTGCGGCGTCTCCTCGAAGCCGACGTTGAACCAGACCGGGGAGTTGAAGGCCGCCTTCTGGTTGAGCAGGATCGCGGTCAGCTCCATCTCGAAGGCGTCGGCGTCCTCCTCGGAGGCGAAGTAGCCGCCCTCGCGCCCCCAGCCGGCGATCGTGCCGGCGACGCGGCCGATCATCTGTTTGACGGAGCTCTCGCGCTCGGGGCTGCCCATCTGGCCGCGGAAGTACTTCTGGGCGACGATGTTGGTCGCGTTCTGCGACCAGGTCACCGGGAACTCGACCCCGCGCTGCTCGAAGGCCGGGCTGGCCGGATCGCCGATCACCGCGTCGCGCAGCTCCCACTCGGCCTGGTCGAAAGGATGCACACCGGGCGTCGAAAAACGGCGTTCGATCGAGAGGCCCTGGAGACCGTTTTTGGGGCTGGCTAGGGCGGTCTTCGACATCAAAATGCTCCTCTCGAGGCGGCTTTCGGCGGTAACTACGCAGGATCGCTAACGGGCCGGTCGGAAAAAGTGCCTGAAGTCGCAAATAAGGCCCTCGGGGATCGTCTCACCGCTTCCGACATTGTCTCAATTCCGCATTGTCGGCACTAAAGGCGGGTACCCTCTCGGGGTGGCGGAGGATCTAGGCATGGGCAGAGAACGAATGGGAGACAAAGCGATCGCAGCCCGCGAGGCGATGAACGATCGCGCCGCGGCTGCCCGCGACGCGATGGGCGAGCGGGCGACTGCGGCGAAAGAGGCCGTCGGCGAGCGCGCGACGGCGGCCAAAGAGGCGACGGCCGAGGCGTTCGCGGCGGTCAAACCGAAGCTGCGCGGCGTCTCCCACGAGTGGGCCTTCTTCATGTCCCTCGGCTTCGGGGCGACCCTGATCATCCTCGCCGAGACGCCGAAGGCGACCCTGGCCGTCGCGATCTACGCGGTCAGCCTCTCGGCCCTGTTCGGGACCAGCGCCCTCTACCACCGGGTCAACTGGTCGCGGCCGCAGATGCGGCAGTGGATGCGGCGGCTGGATCACTCGATGATCTTCTTCCTGATCGCCGGCACCTACACCCCCTTCGCGCTCCTGGTCTTAGAAGGAACGCTGGCGATGACGATCCTCGCCGTCGTCTGGGTCGGAGCGATCGCCGGCGCGATCGTCGAGATGATCTGGATCGACCACCCGAAATGGGCCTCGGCCATGATCTACCTGGCGCTCGGCTGGGTCGCCGTCGCCACCTTCCCTGACCTCTGGTCGGAGATGGGGGCGGGGGGGACGCTGCTGGTCGCGGTCGGCGGCCTCCTCTACACCGCGGGCGCCGTCGTCTACGCGGTCCAGCGACCGAACCCCAACCCGGCGATCTTCGGCTACCACGAGGTCTTCCACCTCTTCGTCATCGCCGCCGCGATCGCCCAGTACGCGGCAATCGCCTTCTTCGCCCTGCCGCAGGGCTGAATCAGGCCAGCAGCCGCTCCTCGACCGCATCGGCGGCGGCCTTCGCCCCACCGGCGGCAGCGAAGGCACGCGCCAGCCTCTCCGCACCACGCCGCCGCCCGATCGCTTCGCCGAGCTTCTTGCGCAGGCGATCGGGGCGCAGGCGCCGGGCGGGAAGCCAGGTGCCGGCTTCGCTGGCCTCGACCCGACGTGCGACCTCGACCTGATCGCGTCCGAAAGGGACCACGCAGACAGGAACGCCGAGCGCCAGCGCCTTCTGGGTGGCGCCCATGCCGCCATGGGTGATCGCGCAGGCCGCGCGACGCAGGATCGGCGTGTGGGGCGCGAAGGGGACGATCGAGGCGTTGCTTGGGACCTCGGGCCCGGCGGTCGCCACGGGCATGGTCGCGACGACGTCGACCGGGTCGCGGGCGAGCGCCTCCAGCGCCACCTCGATCAGGCGCCCGTCGTCCTGGAACTCGCTCGAAGTCGTAACCAGGACCAGGGGGCTCCGGGCCTCGGCGATCTTCGGCGGCAGGTGACCCGGCGGCTCCCATTCGCAGGGCCCGACCATGACCACGTTCGCGAGCCGGTCGCTGCGCCGGTTCTCGAAGAGGGGAGCCGACGTATAGAGGTGCAGAGGAGCCGTCGAAAGCGCCGCGGCGATGCCGAGGAGCCGGAGGCCGGTGCGGGAAGGTGGCAGCGGGAAGGGGCGGTAGCAGGACCAGGGCGTGGCTCCGGACGCGGCGGCATTGAGGGCGCCCGAGGCAAGGACGTCGACCAGCAGGGCGTCGGGGCGCGTGCTCTCGATCGCTTGCAGGAAGTCCCGAGATTCGTGCGGCGCTCGGGCGCGGATGGTGCGAATCGCCCTCAGCTGGGCCCCGGCGACGGTCCGCGCGCGCCAGTCTTCCATCGGCAGCGCTCCGACCTCGTCGCAGACCGGCGCCGCATCGAAGCCGCGTGATCGCATCGTCGCCACCTCGCTTGCCAGCGTCCGCAGGACGATGTCGTGCCCGCGCGCGGTCAGCTGGTCGAGGATCGGGACGAGCGGGTAGAGCTGTCCGCGGGAAGGAGCGGTGTAGGCGAGGATCCGGCTCAGGAAGGAGCCTTCATCAGCGGTTCGATCAGCTCCCGCATCGCCAGCTTGGTCTGCGGCTTGCTTAGGCCTCGGTCCCGCCGCAGCAGCTTCCAGACGTAGACATCGGTAGCGGCCACGAACTGAGCAAGGCGACGCTCGGCGGCCTTCCCCCGTAGCCCCTCGAGAGCGGTGGCAAAAGCCTGCCGGCACCACTGCAGGTGGTAGAGACGGCCGGCGTCGGCGAGGTGCTTGAGGATCGGCTCGCGCTCCTCCTGCGCGAGCAGCCAGAGGACCCGATCGCCGAAGCGCTCGTAGTGGTCGACGAGATCGCCGACGATCTTCTCCGCGTCCCCGACCGGCAGTGGCCCCCGGTCGGCCCCCATCTTCTCCGCCGTATGGAGGTAGGAGGCGACGAAGAGGCCATCCTTGTTCTCGTAGTGCCGGAGGACCGTCTGCACCGAGACGCCTGCTCGCCGGGCCACCTCGGTGAGGGTGATTTCGTCGTAGAACAGTTCCTCGAAAGCGATCTCGACCGCGTCCAGGATCTTCTTCCGCGTCGCCTCGGTGGCCTTTGCCCGGGTTTTCATCCGATACGGACGCGTGGCCTTGGCTTTGCTGTCGCTCACCGCCGACACGGTATTCCTAAGCGGCCGCTCAGCCGTAGGCCCGTCCGTACCCCCACGGCGCTGCGATCGAGAGCTTCCACTCGCCCTCGATCTGACGCACGACCAGGACCGCGTCGGCAACCTGCTCGAAACGCTGCCTTGGCCGCTCTCCGGTGCGGATCCGCCAACGCTGGTGGACCAGCAGCACGTCGCCCGCGCTGATCGAGCTGCTCAACTCGATGCGGATCTCGGTGCGCCTGCGGACCAGCTGGCCGAGGACGTCGCGGATGTGCTCGCGCCCGTGGACGGCGGTTGCGTCGGGCGTGATCAAGCAGCCGTCGCGGGCGAAGCAGGATGCGGCGCCGTCGAGATCGCCCTGATTGAGGGCCTGCGCGAATCGAGGGCAGGCCAATGTTGAGCTTCGGGGAAGGGCGCTTGCGTCTTCAACTTTCACGTTAATAAGATTAACGCGAAATAGCGACGCCGGCAAGCGGGTCGCCCAAGGGGTGGAGGAAGAGATGAGACGAGGAATGGCGGTTGCGGCAGCGGCGATCCTGGTGGTCGCGATCGGCCTGGCCGGCTTCGCCCTGGCCAAGGGAAAGGGGCCGGAGCCCACGGTGGTGCGCGCCGGGAGCATGGTTCTCGAGATCAACGGCGACATCACCCCGCGGGTGCTGCCGGAGCACGAGCTCGCCCCGATCGGCGTCTGGGGTAGCGGCAAGCTGAGGACGATCGACGGCTCGCACCCGCCGGCCCTCGAAAAGGCAGTCTTCGACGCCGACAAGGACGTCTTCGTCAGCGTCAAGGGCCTGCCGGCCTGCCCGGCCGGGCGCCTCGAAGCACGGGCCACCAAGCAGGCCGAAGCGGCATGTCGCGGGACGGTCCTCGGCCGCGGCACCGCCACCGTGGAGGTGGCCTTCCCAGAACAGAAGCCGATCGTCTCCACCGGGCCGCTGGTCCTCTTCAACGGCGGCGAACGGAACGGCGTCGTGCGGGTGTTCGTGCACGCCTACGTCAACGTCCCCGCGCCGACCGCCGTAGTCGCGACCGTCGAGGTGAGCCGCGTCGCCAAAGAAGGCCTCGGCCTTCACATCGAGGTCGAGGTTCCGAAGATCGCCGGGGGCGCCGGCTCGGTCGTCGGCGCCAAATTCGCCATGCGCCGCGTCTACGCCTACAGGGGGAAGAGACGCAGCGTCATCGCCGGCCGCTGCCCTGACGGGCACATCCTCGGCCGAGGGTCTTTCAGCTACAGCGACAGAACGGTGCTGGTGGGCAGCATCCTCCGCGACTGCAGCGCCCGGGGGTAGGCCGGACGCCGCGACGGCTCATGCGGCGGCGGCCAGGCTCTCCTGCAGCTGCTCGACTTCGGAGACCAGCGTCGCCAGGATCTCCTCCAGCTGCTGGGACTGCTCGGGGGAGAGGTCGAGGCGGCCGCCGCGGTAGAGGTCGGCCGCTTTCGCCACCGGCAGTTCGGCCTCGACGACGCGGCCGCCGAGGGCGCCGAGGACTTTGCGGGTCTCGGCCTGGGCCCAGACGGCGCCGAACATCCCGGTCGAGGCGCCGATCACAGCCGCCGGGGTGCCGTTGAGGGCGCTCTGGCCGGCCGGGCGGGAGGCCCAGTCGAGGGCGTTCTTGAGGACCCCGGGGATCGAGTGGTTGTACTCGGGCGTGGCGACGAGGACGGCGTCGGCCTCGCGCATCGCCTGCCGCAGCTCCGTCACCGCGGCCGGGGTCACGCCCTCCTCGAGGTCGGCGTCGTAGGGCGGGATCTCCGCCAGGCGCTCGAACTCGACCAGCTCCACCCCGGCGGGAAGCCGCTCGGCGGCCTCCCGCAGCAGGGCGTGGTTGTAGGAGCCCCGGCGCAGGCTTCCGGTGATGCCGAGGACCCTCATCGTTACGCCTCCTCTTTGACGAGCTCGAGCTCGACGGAGATCGTCACCGCGTAGTCGAGGACGTCGCCGCCGCTCGGCAGCTGCGCCTGCCAGTCGAGGCCGAAGTCGCGCCGGTCCACGGTCGACTCGATCGAGAGGCCGACGCGCGCCTTGCCGTAGGCGTCCTCGCCGAGGTGGGCGAAGCGGCCGCTGGCCTCGACCTTGCGGCTCTCGCCGTGGATCTCGAGGTCACCGGCGACGCGGGCGGTGCCGTCCTCGCCGACGCTGAGCTGACTCGAGGTGAACCGCAGCTGCGGGAAGCGCTGCGTGTCGAAGAACTCGGGGGAGAGGAGATGGCCCTTCAGCATCTCGTCGTCGATGGCGACGCTCTCGACCTCGACCGTGCCCTCCAGCCGCGGCTGCTCTCCGCCGCTGAGGCGGGCGTCGTAGCGCTCGAAGCCGCTGCGGAACGTGGTCACCCCGTTGTGGGTGACGGCGAAGTTGATCGAGGAGTGGACGGGGTCGACGGCCCAGGTCCCCGCTGGAACCTGCTGCTGGGTGACGGTCTCGGTGCTCATCTGGTGTTCCTTCCCAAAGTGGTTGATGCTCAAACAGTTGAACTGGAAACAATCGTAGCAGAAAAGCTTTACCTGTCAACTATTGCCAGATCAACAATTGTGTGGGAAGATGTGGCCATGACCGTGGAGGCGACGGCCGTCGCAGATCAGAAGGGCAAAGAGGACTTCGATCCCCACCGCGAGGCATGGATCGCGATCACCCAGACCCACGCCGCCGTGACCGGGCGCCTGCAGGAGGCCCTGACCGCGGCGGAGCTGCCGCCCCTGCCCTGGTTCGAGGTCCTGGCGACGCTCGACCGCGCCCCCGAGAAACGCCTGAAGATGGGGGATCTGGCCGAGGCGCTGGTGATCACCCGCGGCGGCCTCACCAAGCTGGTCGACCGGCTGATCAAGGCGGGGCTGCTGGAGCGGACCTTCTGCGAGACCGATCGCCGGGTCAGCTACGCGACGCTGCTCCCGGCTGGGATCGAGCTGCTGGGGGAGATGCGGCCGCTGGTGCGGGCCGAGCTCGCCTCCGCCTTCAGCGCCAGCCTCAGCGTCGAGCAGGCCGAAGAGCTGCGCACGATGCTGGAGCAGGTCCGCGGCTCGGCCTGCGGGACCGCCTAATTAGGCAAGCGCAGCCGCGGCCCGATCTTTGGCGGACTCGATGATCGCCAGGACCTCCGCGTCGCGATCTTCGCGCAGCAGCACGATCGGGTCAGGGTCGCCGTTGACGATCCCCTCGAAGAACTCCTTGCGGTCCTGGTAGGTCGGCAGCGTCCCCTTCGCCCAGCCGCGGGCGTCGTTGAGGATCACCGCCAGGCGCGCGTACTCCTCGCCGAAGAGCTCTGAGATCTCGCGCTTCATCCGCTTCGCCAGGGCCGGCGAGGCGCCTGCGGTCGAGATCGCGATCGCCAGCGGCCCGGTGCGGACGATCGCCGGCAGGATGAAGTTGCAGAGCGGCGGCACGTCGACGATGTTGACCAGCATCGCCCGCTTCTCGGCGTCATAGAAGATGCCGATGTTGACCTCGGAGTCGTCGGTGCAGGCGATCACCATGAAGACCGCCTCGAGGTCCTCCGGCCCGGCGTAGTCGCGCTTCTCCCACGTGATCGAGCCCTCGCTCGCCAGCCGCTCCAGCTCGGGGTGGGCGGTGGGGGCGATCAGGGTGACGTCGCCGCTGCAGGCGAGCAGCCCCTCGACCTTCTCGAGGCCGATGTCGCCGCCGCCGACGACCAGGCACTTGCGGCCGGTCAGTTTCAGGCAGGCGATGTAGAAGGGCGTCTCCAGCATGTCCCGCACGCAGGACTGGTCGCAGATTCCTTTGCGGAACTGGCAGACGCACTCCTTGCCGGCATAGGCCTGGGCTGGCATGGGACGAAGGCTAGCGGTCTGGGGTTGGGGGGAGCCGGGGGTGATCCTCGGCGGACAAAAGCGGGGAGGGTCCGGCGAG
>JBJMKN010000001.1:0-16110 GCA_045805765.1 Solirubrobacterales bacterium | reverse complement strand
CTCGCGGCGCAGGCCGACACGCCCGGGACGACGATCTGCCGCCTGTGCGACATGGGGCGTTGCCGGCGCCTCGACTGCCCGATCGTGGACGCGCAGGTCGCCCTCGGCCATCCGCCGCCGGACTACGAGCCGGTCCCGTAGGGTCGAGGCATGACCGCACCCGACACCACCTCGCTCGTCACCGGCGTCGACTTCGTCGCACAGATGGCGAAGGACTTCGACCGGGCCGTCGCGTTCTACGGCGAGACGCTCGGCCTGCCCCGCTCGGTCCACATCCCCGACCGCGGCTTCGCCGAGTTCGAGACCGGCAACCTCACGATCAGCCTCCTCGACCCGGCCAAGATGGGGATCGAGCACTCGACCGGCACCAACTCGATTGCCCTCCACGTCGACGACGTCGCCGCGGCCCGGGCGACGCTCGAGTCACGCGGCGTGGCGCTCCACGGCGAGATCCTCGACAGCGGCGTGTGCCACATGACGTTCTTCAACGACAGCGAGGGCAACGCGCTGATGCTTCACCACCGCTACGCGCCGCGGCAGACGGACTTGGACTGACGCGCGCTACGCGGCTGCGCGCTCGGCCCGGTCGAACTCCCGCCGCAGCTCGAGGTCGGTCGCGATGCGCCCGAGGTCCTTCGCGTGATCGGCGCCATAGAACGTGACGCCCACGCCGCTGCGGCCCGCGCGCCCGGTGCGCCCGATCCGGTGCACGTAGCCGTCGCGGTCGGCCGGCGGGTCGAAGTTGATGACATGCGAGATGCCGTCGACGTCGATCCCGCGCGCCGCGACGTCGGTGGCGACGAGCGTGTCGACCGCGCCGGACTCGAAGCGCGCGAGCGCCTTCTCGCGCTGGCGCTGGGACTTGTCGCCGTGCATGGCGACCGCCGCGACACCGGCGTTGCCGAGGCGCTTGACGAGCCGGTCGGCGCCGCGCTTGGTGCGCACGAAGACGAGCGCGAGGTCGCGCTCGCCGCGGAGCTCGCCGACGAGGGCGTCTATCCGCTCGTCGCGCTCGACCGCGACGAAGCGGTGCTGGATCGTCCCGGTGTGCGTCTGGCGCGGCGTGTGCTCGTGGCGGCGGGCGTCGCGGGTGTAGCGCGCGGCGAGGCGGCCGGCCTCGCCGCCCAGCGTGGCGGAGAAGAACAGCGTCTGGCGGTCGTCGGGGCAGGCCTCGACGAGGCGGTCGACGGCGGGGCGGAAGCCCATGTCGAGCATGCGGTCGGCCTCGTCGAGGACGAGCAGGCGGATGCGCTTGAGAGAGACGGCGCCGCGCCCGATCAGGTCCTCGAGGCGACCGGGGGTGGCGACGAGGATGTCGGCGCGGCGGACCGCGGCGATCTGCGGCCCGAAGCCGACACCGCCGTAGACGGCGGTGATCTTCAGGCGGCGCGCCTTGGCAAGCGCCTCCAGCTCGACGACGATCTGGCCGGCGAGCTCTCGGGTGGGAGCGAGGACCAGGGCGCGCGGCCCTTCGCCCTCGGGGTCGAGCAGGTCGACCATCGGGACACCGAAGGCGAGCGTCTTGCCCGACCCGGTGGGGGACTGGACGAGGAGGTCGCGGCCGGCGAGCGCATCGCGGACGACCATCTCTTGAACGGGGAACGGCTGGGTGATCGAACGCGCGTTGAGGGCGTCGACCACGGGCTTAGAAGTGCCGAGATCGGCAAACGTAGTGATGTTGTGACTCCTGTGTTGAACGTCTTAGGGAGATCCTGCGACCCCAAGGCGCCAATGAAGCACGAGGAGGAAACGGAACCTCTCGGGTGGCGAATCGGCCAAACCCGACCCGTTCACCGTAGCAGCAGCTCGACGATCGCCGGTCCCTAAGCTCGGATGGTGCAGATCCTGCCGCGCCATCGTTGGAGGTCGATCCTTGTCGTGGGGGCCCTGCTCCTGCTCCTCCTCAGCGGGTGCGGATCGGCCGGGGAGGAGGCCGCCCCTGCCCAGAAGCCCCCGCCCGCCAACCTCCCCGACCTGCCGGCGGACTTCCCGCCGACGCGGTTCGAATCGATCCGGCCGGTGCCCTTCGGCCTCTTCGTCGTCACCTACTCGGGCGAGGACGACCGCCCCTGGGTGATCGTCTTCGACACCGAAGGCAGGCCGCGCTGGTGGTTCAACCCCGAGACGCGGGCGCTCTGGGGGCAGATCGTCAGCAACGGCGACGTCGTCTGGGCGCGCTCCTTCGGCGACGGCTACGGCCTCGACCCGCGGATGGCCCACGAGGTGCGGACGGAGTCCGGCAAGCTGGTGCGCCTGGTCAGCACCGAGGGCTCGATCGTCGACGGCCACGAGTACCGCGAGCTGGGGGACGGCAACGTCCTGCTCGACACCTACGCGCCGGAAACAGCCGACCTGCGCCGCGTCGGCGGCCCGCGGCGGGCGACGATCGTCTCCGCCGAAGTGCAGGAAGTCGATCCCGCGGGGAAGGTCCTCTGGCACTGGAACTCGCGCGGCCACATCGCCCTCGCCGAGACCGGCCGCTGGTGGCACAGCGTGCTCAACAACCCGCGCCGCCGCCTCCAGCGCCAGGCTTTCGACCCGGTTCACATCAACTCGATCGAGCCGCGCGGGAAGAGCGAGGTGATCGTCTCCACCCGCCACACCGACGCGGTCTACGGGATCGACCGCGCCAGCGGCGAGATCAACTGGAAGCTCGGCGGCAGCCCCACCGCTCAGTCCCTGCGCGTGGTCGGCGACCCGGCGACGAAGCTGCTCGGCGGCCAGCACGACGCCCGCCTCGACCGCTTCGGCCGGCTGACGATCTTCGACAACGGCAAGGACCGCCCCCGCCGCCCCCGGGTCGTCTTCTACCGCCTCGACCCGGAAGCCGGCAAAGCCGTCTACAAGGGCCAGCTCAACGACCCCGAGGTGAAGCGCAGCCACTGCTGCGGCTCAGCCCGCGAACTCCCCGGCGGCGGCTGGCTGGTCAGCTGGGGTGACAACAAGCTCCTCACCGGCTTCGACCGCCAGGGCAGGATCGCTTTCCGCCTCCACCTCCCGGCCCCGACCTTCCGCGCCGTCCCGGTGCCGCCGGGGGCGACCAGCGCCCGTCAGCTCGCGCGGGGCATGAGCGCGATGCGCCGCTGACGGCACTCTGGGCTTGAGGTCGCGAGCTCGCGGTCGATCTCCAACAGGTAAGGCGCGACCGAGCCCGCGTAATCGGCTTTGCGCTCGGCCGAAAGGTCCTTCCAGCCGGTCACGGAGCCGCGACAGTTGCCGGCCCCGCAGAGGCATCCGCCCGGGAAGTGCTCGATCGAGTAGTTGCGCATCGCATAGTCGAAGGTGATCTCCTCGCCGGCGGAGATCGATTCCCGGGCGACGAAGTCGCAGGCGCCGGTCTCGTTCACCTCGACGCCGCAGTTCGGATCGCAGGAGTGGTTGACGATCGGGCCGAGGCCGCGATGCCTGGCCCATTTGGTCCGGCTGATCTGGGTCGCGTGGGAGTCGTTGCGCTCGACCTCGCCCTCGAGCTCACCGATCATCACGGTCTCGCCAACCCCAAAAGCGCGAGTCGCGCGAACCCCGCCGCCCTTGCCGCCCTCGGGAGTACAAAGCTCATATCCGACCGGATCCAAAGGACCGCCTCTCAATTGTTTGGCGCGGCGAAACCGCGTCGGGCGACCCTAGCCCATCGCCGACAGCGAGCCATCCAACGCGCCCACCTGTCACCCTGAACCCCAATGAGCACCGTCACTTACGCCCTGGAGGGCCGCCCGGTCACCAGCGAAGAGTTCTTCGACGTCATCGCCGGCGGCGGCCGACAGCTGGCCATCCAGCAGATGACCGCCAAGATCGAGAGCACCACCTGCCCCCAGCACGGCGAACCCGCAGTAGTCACCGAGGTAGACCAGTCCCCCGAAGGCCTCGGCTTCACCATCGCCGGCTGCTGCGACGAGCTAATCGACCGCGCTCATAGCGCTGCGGCGTATTCGGGCGATTCGTAGTTTGCTGCAGAAAGAGGCCACATCGATGCTAGAGTGGCCACATGCGTGAGATCGGTGTCCGGGAGCTGAAGTCCAGCCTGAGCAGCGTGCTCCACGATGTCGAGGAGGGTGAGCAGGTCCGTGTGACTGTCCGCGGGCGAGCGGTTGCCGACATCGTTCCCGCGACGGCAAGGGCCGGCGAGACGCGTCTGCGGGAGCTCGTGGCGAGCGGCCGGGTAACCCCCGCAGCTCGTGCGCTACCGACCCGCTCACCGCGTCCGCTGGCGAGCAAGCGCTCCGCCACCTCGATCGTCCTCGCCGAGCGCGACGCCGAGCGCTAGATGCTCTACCTCGACGCGAGCGCGCTCGTCAAGCGCTACGTCGCGGAGGAGGGGAGCGAGACGTTGATCGCCGCGATGGCGGCGGCCGAGGGCTGGGCGATCTGCCGCATCGGCTACGTCGAGACGGCACGCGCCGTAGGGCTGGCTGCCGGAAAAGCCGCGGTCAAGCGGCTCGGCGCCGACTGGCCCTCCTTCGACGTGATCGAGATCGACGCATCGTTGGCTGAGCACGCCGCCGAGCTCGCCCTCACGGAGGAGCTGCGGAGCCTCGACGCGCTCCACCTCGCCGCAGCTCTTCTAATCGACTCCGGCGAGCTGACCCTCGCCACCTGGGATGCGCGCCTGCATCGAGCCGCTCAGCGCCAAAGACTTGCCGTGTTCCCCGCCGAGCTTCCCTAGGCAGGAACAATCCTGCGCCGGCGCCGCGATGCTCAAGCGGAAAGCGAGCTTCGCAGGGAGGTTGCGAGGGAGCTAGGCGGATTCGAACCGCAACCTCTTGGGTGCGATCCAGATGAGTCGGCGAGAGGGAAGTCGTCAAAACATGCTTGTTTGCAGCGCTTTTCTGAGCGCCTAGAAAGGCTGCAGAAAGTGAAATATGCAGGGATATGCGCCGATATGCAGCGAGTCAGGCACTTCTGGCGAAAAGTGACTGAAATGTCCGAGGGCGGTTGGAAATCATTGCCATGTCTCAATGAGGCTACGTGGCGAGCCACCTTCGCCTGCGGGTTGGGGATGACTAGGGTCTGACTCTCCTAGAGAGAAGGCAAACGAAGAGCTAGAGGGGAACTTGCTGGTGGCGCTAAAGAAGTCAGATCTTTACCGATCGCTGTGGCAGAGCTGCGACGAGCTGCGGGGCGGGATGGACGCCTCCCAGTACAAGGACTACATCCTCACCCTGCTGTTCGTGAAGTACGTGACCGACAAGGCTCGATCCGATCCCAGGAGCCTCATTTCGGTACCCAAGGGCGGTTCCTTCGAGGACATGGAAAAGCTCAAAGGCAAAAAGGAGATCGGCGACGGGATCAACAAGAGCGTCGCCAGGCTGGCCGCCGCCAACAATCTGCACAACGTCATCGACCTCGCTGACTTCAGCGATGAGGAGAAGCTTGGCAAAGGCAAGTCAATGCAGGACCGCCTCAGCAAGTTGGTCGGGATCTTCTCGGACCTTGACTTTCGCCGCAGTCGTGCCGAGGGAGACGACCTGCTCGGCGACGCTTACGAGTACCTGATGCGCCACTTCGCGACCGAGTCAGGAAAATCGAAGGGGCAGTTCTACACGCCGGCTGAGGTCTCTCGCGTGATCGCGAAAATCGTCGGCGTCGGTGCTGCCACCAAACAGGACCAGACGGTCTACGACCCGACCTGCGGGTCGGGGTCGCTGTTGATCAAGGTTGCCGACGAGACGCGGCGGGGCGTGTCGATCTACGGTCAGGAGAAGGATGTCTCGACCTACGCGCTGGCCTGGATGAACGTGATTCTCCACGGCATCCCCGACGCCGAGCTGTTCAAGGGCGACACGCTGACCGAACCGCAGCTGACCGAAGGCGATCGGCTGAGGACGTTTGACTTCGCGGTTGCGAACCCACCCTTCTCCTATAAGTCCTGGAGCAATGGCCTGGAGAACGAGTATGGCCGCTTCGAGTACGGGCGCCCACCGGAGAAGAATGGAGATTACGCGTTCCTCCTGCACATCCTCAAGTCCCTGAAGGGAAAGGGGAAGGCGGCGGTGATTCTCCCCCACGGCGTCCTCTTCCGCGGGGGGGCGGAGGGACGGATCCGGCGGGAGATGGTCCGCCGCGGCTTCGTCAAGGGCATCGTCGGCCTGCCGCCCAACCTCTTCTACGGGACCGGCATCCCCGCCTGCATAGTCCTTCTCGACAAGGAGAACGCCGCCGGTCGCGCCGGCGTCTTCATGGTCGACGCCTCCCGCGGGTTCATCAAGGACGGAGCCAAGAACCGCCTGCGGAGCCAGGACATCCACAAGATCGTCGACGTCTTCAACCGGCAGCTCGAGGTGGACCGCTACTCACAAATGGTCCCGCTCGCGGAGATCGGTAGCGGGGCCAATGACTACAACCTCAGCATTGCCCGCTACATCGATTCCTCCGAGCCGGAGGACGTCCAGGATCTCGACGCTCATCTCCACGGGGGCATTCCCAACCGTGACATCGAGGCGTTGGAGGCCTTCTGGACTGCATTCCCTTCTCTTCGGAAAGTCCTGTTCAAGCGCGGGAGAAGCGGCTACTACGCACTACGGGTCGAGGTCGAGGGAGTCCAGCAGGCGATTCTCGATGCAGCCGAGTTCCTGAAGTTCCGTGCTTCCGTTCGGAGGCGTATGTCCACCTGGTTCGAGGCCTACCGCGACGATCTGACCTGGATCGACGAGCACACGAAGCCCAACGATCTCATCGCCGCCCTGGGAGACGACCTCCTCGCCCGCTTCAAGAAGACCCCGCTGCTCGACGAGTACGACGTCTACGAGCAATTACTCAGCTACTGGCACGAGACGATGCACGACGACGTCTTCATGATCATGAGCGAGGACTGGATTGGGGCCGCGAAACCCCGTGAAGCGCTGGAGCGCGAGGACCGCAGGCTCAAGGAGACGCCAGATCTGACGATCGGCAGCAGCCGGAAGCCGAGGCGGTTCAAGATCGATCTGATCCCGCCGGCGCTGATCGCCTCGCGCTACTTCCCGGACGAGAAAGCGGAACTCGACGAGCTGGAGGCCGAGGAGGAGGAAGGCACCCGGAAGGTGGAGGAATACCTCCAGGAGCACGCCGTGGAGGAAGGTCTGCTCTGGCACGCGGTCGAGGAGGGCAAGATCAATAAGATCACCACCAGCCGCCGGCTGAAGGAGGCGCGGCGAGCGGATCGCACGGACCTCGAGGAAGTCGCGGCGCTGGGAAGGGCTCTCGATCTGTTCGCTGCCGAATCGAAGGCGAAGAAAGCCGTCAAGAAGGCGAAAGCCGCCCTCGATCTTGCCACCTTGAACAAATACGGCGAGCTCGGTGAGGGAGAGGTGAAAGAGCTGGTGCTCGACGATAAATGGAAGGCGACGATCTCCGCCCGAGTCGAGGGCCTGCTGGTCGGCCTGGCGCTCGATCTCGTTTCGAGGATCCACCAGCTGGCCGAGCGCTATGAGCAGACCCTCGGGACGATCGAGGCCGAAGTCGACGCTCAGAGGGAGCGGATGACGGCTCATATGGCCGAGTTGGGCTTCAAGCGTTGAGCGCCGGCTGGGAGACGCGTTCGCTACGGTCCCTTCTCCGTCGCGCGCCTAAATACGGAATCGCCGCCGCCGCGGTGCCCGTGGGGTGTGGAACTCATACTTATCTGCGGATAACGGACATCAATGAGGACGGCCGCTTTGCGCCGAGGCCCCGGGTCGAAGTCGCGCACTCGAATGCAGTGGACTACTTGATGGAACCAGGCCAGATCGTCTTTGCCCGCACCGGCGCGAGCGTTGGGAAGTCGTATCTCTACGACCCCGCCGACGGCGAGCTCGTATACGCCGGCTTCCTCATTAACGTCGAACCCGACCCGCGTAAATTGAACCCCCGTTATCTCGCGACTTATGTCCAGTCCCGGGCGTACTGGAACTGGGTGGACCGCATTTCGATTCGCAGCGGACAGCCGGGGATCAACGGCCGGGAGTATGGACAGCTGCCGGTTCCGCTTCCCGAGTCGGCGATCCAAGACGCGATCGCGGAGGTGAGCGCGGGGGCCGATGCCCAGGTGCGCTCCGTAGAAGGACTGATCGCAAAGAAGGAAGCGATCAGAATCGGCATCATGCAGCAGCTGCTCGCGGGCGCCACGCGCCTGCCCGGCTCCTCCGAACCCTGGGAGCACGTCGCTCTAGGCGACGTTGTTGAGTACCTGCAGGTAGCCTCGCTTCCCCGCTCCAAGCTGAACGAGGTATCCGGGGTCGGCTGCCTCCACTACGGGGACATTCACACGAGCCAATCCGTTCGCCTCGATGCTGCGCGCACCCGCGTCCCGAGCGCCCCTCGGCAGGCGCTGAGGCGGGCCAACCGCCTCAGCGTCGGCGACCTCGTCTTCGTCGACGCGTCGGAGGACCGCGCGGGGGTTGGGAAGTCCATCGAGATTCATTCTCTTCCGCGGCAGGGAATGGTCGCGGGGCTGCATACCATCGCGGCTCGTTTCGATAAAGGCGCTCTCGCAGACGGCTTCAAGGCGTACCTGCAGTTCGTCCCCGGATTCCGCGAATCCTTGTTGAGGCTGGCGGCGGGCACGAAGGTCTTGGCGACTACGCGCGATCACATCTCCAGCGTCGAGCTGCGGCTGCCAAAGGTGCCGGAGCAGAGGGCGATAGCCGGCGTGCTTCGGGACTGCGACGAGGAGATCGAGACGTTGCGCCTCTGCCTGGGGAAGGCCAGGGCGGTAAAAGAAGGCGCGATACAGGAGATGTTCGGCAGGTACGTCGAACCTCCGATCGAGGAGCGTGCCCCCGCATGAGCAATGTCGGTCAGCCCGAGCGGGGGACCCAGGAACGAGTCGTCTCTCTTTTCCGGAATCGCCTCGGATACGAGTACCTGGGCAACTGGCATTACCGGCAGGGCAACGCCAACATCGAGCTGCAGCTGCTGGGCTCGAGCCTCGAAGAGCGCGGATACGGCGCCGTGCAGATCACCAAAGCTGTGGAACGTCTGCAGCGAGACGCTTCACTTGGGGGTGGCCGCAAGCTGTATGAGGCCAATCGTGAGGTCTATGGCCTGCTTCGGTTCGGGATCCCGGTGAAGACCGGGGTGGACGAGAAGGCGGAGAGGGTCTGGCCGATCGACTGGGAGAACCCGGAGGCAAACAGGTTCGTCATCGCCGAGGAGGTGACGGTCGAGGGGGTGAACGATAAGCGTCCCGACCTCGTCCTCTACGTGAATGGGATCGCGGTGGCGACGATCGAGCTGAAGCGCTCGAAGGTCGCCGTCTCGGAGGGAATCCGCCAGTCGTACGGCAACCAAAAGAACGAGTTCATCCAGAAGTTCTTCACGACCGTCCAGCTGGTGATGGCCGGCAACGACGTGGAGGGCTTGCGCTACTCGCCGATAGACACGGAAGAGAAGTACTGGCTGGCTTGGCGCGAGCGGGGGGAGATCAAGGAGCGGCTGGACCGCGAACTCGCCCAGCTCTGCTCGAAGGAGCGGCTGCTCGAGTTGATCCACGACTTCATGGCCTTCGACGCGGGAGTCAAGAAGACGTGCCGGCACAGCCAGTACTTCGCCGTCAAAGCGGCACAGGAGCGGGTGGTCAGGCGCGAGGGCGGGATCGTCTGGCACACCCAGGGTTCCGGGAAGTCGCTGATCATGGTCTGGCTGGCGAAATGGATCCGCGAGCACCAGGACCAGGCCCGCGTCCTGATTGTCACCGACCGGACCGAGCTGGACGAACAGATCGAAAAGGTCTTCTCGGCGGTGGGGGAGGACATCCACCGCACCCGCAGCGCCGCCGACATGCTCGATGTCCTCAACCGCTCGGCTGAGTGGCTGATCTGCTCGCTGATCCACAAATTCCGCGATTCCGAGGACGAGGAGGGGCGTGACGCGAGCGAGCGCGAGTTCATCGAGGAACTGCGCCGCGCCGTCCCCGGGGACTTCTCCCCCAAAGGCAACCTGTTCGTCTTCGTCGACGAGGCCCATCGCACCCAGTCGGGTCGCATGCACGACGCGATGAGGGAGCTGCTGCCCGGCGCGATGTTCATCGGCTTCACCGGCACGCCATTGCTCAAGGCCGACAAGGCGACGACCGTGGAGAAATTCGGCAGCTTCATCCACACCTACAAGTTCGACGAAGCGGTGGCCGACGGGGTCGTGGTCGACCTGCGCTACGAGGCGCGGAACATCGAACAGCGGCTCTCCTCCCCCGAGAAGGCCGACCAGTGGTTCGAGGCAAAGACGCAGGGGATGACCGACCTCTCCCGCGCCAGGTTGAAGCGGCGCTGGGGAACGATGCAGAAAATCGTCAGCGCCGAGCCGCGGGCCAAGCAGATCGCCCAGGACATCCTGCTCGACATGGAGACGCGCCCCCGCCTCATCGATCGGCGGGGCAACGCGATGCTCGTCGGAGAAAGCATCTACCAGGCGTGCAAGTTCTACAACCTGTTGTGCGAAGGCGGGCTGAAGGGGAAGTGCGCGATCGTCACCAGCTACGAGCCGCGCGCCACGGGCGTCTCCAAGGAGGACTCCGGGCACGGGGCGACGGAGAAGCTGCGCCAGTTCGAGACCTACCGCCAGATGCTGGCCGACCACTTCCAGGAGCCGCCCGAGACCGCGATCCACAAGGTGGAGGATTTCGAGCGCGAGGTGAAGAGGCTTTTCGTCCACGAGCCCGGGCAGATGCGGCTGCTGATCGTGGTGGACAAGCTGCTGACCGGTTTCGACGCCCCTTCGGCGACCTACCTCTACATCGACAAGAATATGCACGACCACGGCCTCTTCCAGGCCATCTGCCGGGTCAACCGGCTCGACGGCGACGACAAGGAGTACGGCTACGTCGTTGACTACCGCGACCTCTTCAACTCGCTCGAGAGCGCGATCGTCGATTACACCTCGGGGGCGCTCGATGGATACGACCGTGACGACGTCGAGGGGCTTCTCAGTAACCGCGTGACGAGCGCCCGCGCCGATCTCGACGAGGCGCTCGAGCGGGCCCGCGCCATCTGCGAGCCGGTGGCGCCGCCGCGCGACACGCTCCAGTACCAGCAGTACTTCTGCACCGCGGAGGCCGGCGACCCCGAGCAGTTGAAGCGGAACGAGCCGAAGCGGACTGAGCTGTACAAGGCCGTCGCGGCCCTAACCCGGGCCTATGCCAACCTCGCGAACGAAATGGACGAGGCCGGGTACGAAGAGGCCGAGGCCGCGGCGATCAAAGAGGAGGTCTTTCATTACGTGGCGGTGCGCGACGAGGTCGAGCTCGGCGCGGGGGAGAACGTCGACCTCAAGCAGTACGAGGCGGGGATGCGGTTCCTGCTCGACACCTACATCCAGGCGGACCCCTCGGAGACCGTCGCGGAGTTCCCCGACAAGGGCCTCGTCCAGCTGATCGTCGAGATGGGGGAGGCGGCGATCGACGAGCTGCCGGAGGGGGTCAAGAGCGACCCCGAGGCGGTCGCGGAGACGATCGCGAACAACATCCGCAAGGTGATCATCGACGAGCGGCCGAACAACCCCGGCTACTACGACAAGATGTCCCGCCTGCTCGACGCGCTGATCGAGGAGAGGCGCAGGGAAGCGATCGACTACAGGGCTTACCTCGAGGGCTTGATCGAGCGGGCGGAAAAGGTCGGGCGGGGGGAAACGGACCACCGCTATCCGGAATGGGCCGACAGCGGCGCGAAACGGGCCCTCCTCGACTTCGGGCTGCCGGAAGGGCCGGCGCAGGCGGTGGACAGGGCCGTGATGGAGACCAAGCCCGACAGCTGGATCAGAAACGCGATCAAGGAAAGAAAGGTCAGACTCGCGGTGGCCGACGCGCTGCCGCCGGGCTTCGACCGAATCGACGAGCTGATGGCGTTGGTGAAGGCCCGCGATGAGTACCGCTAGCGCATACCTGATGGTGCGGGGCATCGAGGTCGATGTCGTCTACAAGGACATCAAGAACCTCCACGTCGGCGTCTACCCGCCCCTGGGGCGGGTCCGGGTGGCGGCGCCGAAGTGGCTCGACGACGAGCAGGTGAGGCTGGCTGTGATTAGGCGCCTGGCCTGGATCAAGGAGCAGCGGCGCCAGCTGCGCGACGCGCCCCGCCAGTCCGAGCGGGAGATGGTGACCGGGGAGTCGCAATACGTATGGGGCCTGCGGCGCCGACTGAGGGTGGTGGAGCGAGCCGGGCGAGGGCACTTCGAGCTCGACGGTGACCGCCTGGTCCTCTACGTGCCAGAGGGAACCGACGCCGCCGCGCGCCTGGACCTGCTGCGCCGCTGGCAGCGAACGCAGCTGCGGCTGGCGATTCCCCCACTGATCGAGCGGTGGGAGCCGCGGGTGGGGTGCTCGGTGCCGGCCTGGGGCATCCGCCGCATGAAGACCAAGTGGGGCTCCTGCAACCGCGACACCGGCCGCCTCAGCTTCAACCTAGAGCTGGCCAAGAAGCCGCCGCGCTGCCTCGAGTACATCGTGGTCCACGAGATGGCCCACCTCCGCGAGCCAGACCACAGCCGCCGCTTCACCACCCTGATGGACATCCTGATGCCCGACTGGCGATATCGCCGCGACGAGTTGAACGGGGCGCCGCTTAACCACGAGGAGTGGGCTTGAGCCCATGCGGAACCGCTACGGACTCCGCGTCCCGACTTCAGGATTGAGCAGTGCCTGCCAACCATGCGAAGCAGCGGGATGATCAAAGCAGAGGCCGTAAACAGACGCCTAGTACCCAGGCCAATCCAGGGTCGCGAGCTGCGCTGGCTGCAGCCGGCCGTGCTTCTGGAAGGCGAGCTCCAGTCGCTCGCTCAGCCACTCAAGGCCGGCTGGGGCCAGCCGAGCCGCCGGGTGCTGCCGGATCGCCTTACGAGGATTTGTGTTGCCGGTGCCGGCCTCGAGGTTTTCGGTGGTCGACCCGAACGCATGGGGGCCGAGCTCGTCCATCAGTTCGCCTAGGGAGACGCCGCTCTCCATCGTGCCGGCAAGAAATTCTCCGTCGTGCACCCTGATGTAGTGGGGCCAGTCTTTCTTCCAGGGGCGTTTCGCGAGATCTGAAGCTGAAGCGTCGTCCCGGCCTTCCTCGTAATGTCGCCCAATTGCCCGTCCGAAGATCATCGTGTCGTTCGGGCTATGCACTAGGCGAGACATGAACATCACGGCGCCGTCGTGGACCGAGATCGGCCGATTGTTCTTCGGATAAGTGCAGGCCCAATGGCATCCCCCGCTTTTCAGTTCCTCCAGCACGGGAAAATTGCGGGGCGCGCGGTTGTCGCTCTTCCCGAAGAACTTGACGAAGCCTTGACGTGGCTCGTCGAACAGCGGGGGAAGCTGGGGCTCCACATCTGCGCCCACGTCTGCGCCCTCGTCGCCCAAGCCTGAGCCGATGGAGGGAGCGCCGGGAATTAGCTGAGCCTCGATTCGCTCGCCCCACTCGTCCAATTTCGCGACCACGAGGTCGGGGGCAGCCTTCTCCCACAGCGCGTCGAAGTAGGCAACACAGCGCCGTGGCAGTGCTCCCGCTTCTGCGACCACGCCAAGCTCATGGTTCTTGCGCAGCCCGCCTTCGGTCATGTTCGCCGAGGTGATGACGGCATGATGCGCGTCGAATAAATAGAGCTTCGCGTGCAGGCGCTGGACGCCCCGCACCTGCGCCCCGAGCTCGATCAAGCGTCGCAAGGCGGAGATGTCGGAAACCCCCTCGCGAAAGTGGTCGAGGTTGAACCGCGTGAGGATTCGAAGAGAAGGGCAGATCTCGGGAAGTAGCCCCTCGACGGCGCCGTGCTTGATGAACGGGCTCGCGATCCTCACCGTGGAAGCCTCACCGCCAAGCGCGGCCCCCAGCTCTTCCCACCACCCCCCATCCACCAGTCGCACCGCCATTGCTCGAAGATACCGCCGCCACCTTGACCGAGATGCGCGCCCCATAGCTCCACCGACGCAGGAATGCAAGCCGGAATACCCTGAAATCGCCGCTATTCCCTTCGCATCCCCAGGATTCAGGCACTAGTGCCTGAATAGGAGCGGATTCCGGAGGCGGTTGGGAAGCCCTGCAGAACAGCAAGTTCCCCACGTGCAGCCCTTTCCTCCGATGGAGCTAGGCGGATTCGAACCGCCGACCTCCTGGGTGCGATCCAGGCGCTCTGCCAGCTGAGCTATAGCCCCGGGCTATGCGGGCGTGGGAAGTTGGTCCCACTGCGTCGCAAGCGACAGGATAACCGCATAGTCTTTGGCAGCCTGCTGAGGGAACCGTGAGCATGAGCATCCTCGACGACGCAATCAGAGAGCACCTGGAACTGAAGCGCCAGCACGGCGCCGATGAGGCTGAGGTCAAACGGCTGGAGGACGAGGCGTTCGGACCGGCCGGCCGGCCTGAGGAGCCCGACTCGATGGCCGAGGCGCCGACCGAGTTCTTGACCACGCCGGAGGCGGCCGAGGCCGCTGAGGGAGCCGAGCCGGAGGGTGGGCGCCGCATCAACATCGCCGACCTGCAGGAGCCGCCGCAGCCCGCCGCGCCCGCCGAGGACCCGGTCCAGGCCGCGCCTCCCGCCGAGGAGGAGCCGCTCGAGGTCCTCGACGAGGAGCAGGCGTTGGAGCACGACGCCGCCGTCGAGCCGCCCGAGCCGGGCCACTCGACCGAAGAGCGCCACGCGATCGCCGAACAGCCGACGGAAATGTTCGACATCGAGGCCGAGATGGGGACCGAGGACGCTCCCGCGACCGAGGCTCCCAGCCCCTCCGACGAGGAGATCGTCGAGGCGGAGGCCGGCGAGCCGCGGCTGGCCCCGGTCGAACCGGCGACCGAGATCCACGCGATCCGCACCGAGGACGCCGAGCCCCTCGCCGAGGAGGAGGAAGAGGACGACGACTTCTGGAGCGAGCAGCGCCTCTCCGACGAGCTCGACCAGGCGCTCGAGGCGCCGCTCAGCGATGAGCCGGTCGTCGAGGAGCCGCCGGCGGCCGAGCCGATCTCGGAGGAACAAGAGCAGCCCGCGCCACGCGCCGCCGAACCGGCCCCGGCCGAGCACGAGCAGCAGACCGACTACGACCCGGACACCGGTCAGGAGGACGTGCTCGAAGGCACGCCCGAGTTCCTCGAGGACGCCCCGGAGGACGACGAGCTCTGGTTCGAGCAGAAGCCTCCGAAGGACTTCGACTTCGACGACTGAAAATTACGAAGTTGGCGCACTTTCGCGCGCCACATGTGAAACTTTTTGTCGTAGGCTCAGGAGAGTGGCTCTCCTGAAGACAAAAGGCGACTTGGCCGAGCTGAAGGTCGCTGCCGACCTCGCCGATCGAGGCTGTCGTATTTCGATTCCCTTCGGCGAGGACTGCGACTACGACCTCATTGCCGACTACGAAGGGCGGCTGCATCGGGTACAGGTGAAGTACACGCGATCGGACGGTCGAGTGATCTTGGTCCGCTGTTTCTCTCAATCGCTGACCAATGGGAAGGTGCGCGCGATCAAGGCTTACACCGCCCAGACCGTGGACTGGATCGCCGTATACGACGACACCACCGAACGCTGCTTCTATTGCCCCTCCCGCCTCTTGGGGGAGGGCCGCAGACACCTAAGCCTTCGCCTCCAACCCGCCCGCAATGGTCAGCGAATCGGGGTTAGAAGCGCGGAAGCTTATGCGGATCCGGATTTCAGCTCGGACCCGGGAAGAGTGGAGCCAGCCGGATTCGAACCGGCGGCCTCTTCCGTGCAAGGGAAGCGCTCTGCCAACTGAGCTATGGCCCCGTCACCGCAGATTGTAGGCGGCTGGGCCTAACCCGCCATCGCCCTAGCTAAGACGCCAGCAGGCTCTCGGCCCGGTGCCCCTCAGGCAGGTTCTGGTCGGCGTGGTAGCTGGACCGCACCAGGGGGCCGGCGGCGACGGACTCGAAGCCTAGGTCGTAGGCGGCTTGCTCGAGCGCTTTGAACTCGTCGGGGTGCCAGTAGCGGACGACCGGCAGGTGGTTCTCGGTCGGGCGCAGGTACTGGCCGACGGTGAGGACCTGGACGCGGTGCTCGCGGAGGATGCCGAAGGTCTCGACCATCTCCTCGAAGGACTCGCCGAGCCCCACCATCAGCCCCGACTTGGTGACGACCTCGGGGCCGCCCATCTCCTTCGCCATCCGCAGCACCCGGGCCGAGCGCAGGAACTGCGAGCCCCGGCGCGCCACCGGGTACAGCCGCGGCACGGTCTCGACG